>CAJWET010000052.1 GCA_913031515.1 uncultured Acidimicrobiaceae bacterium
ATTATCGCAAAAAATTTCATTTTTAAATTCTTCTTGTAAGTTTCCCAGTGAAGCCCTTATAGTTTCGCTTTTTATTCCAACTATTTGACCAGTCGGGGTGATGGTCGAGTTCTTCTGATATAGCTGCAACCTTAGTCATGAAACTAAATGCCTCAACGAAATTTGTGAATTCGAAAGCTCTACGAAGGTAATCTTCGTTGGTTTCCCATTCGGGGGTACGCTCAGCATAGACCTTTATTTGCTCGGGCTCCAGAACGTGCAATCTGTCCCATTGGCCCATCAGCTAAGCCCTCCGAGAGCCACGGAAGTTTCTGTCGACGGCATCCATTTTTCATATCCATCACTTTCCAATTCATCAGCTAACGAAGAGTCACCAGAGACAACGATTCGCCCTTCAACAAATACATGCACTTGGTCCGGTTTAAGTTCTTCGAGAAGACGATTGTAATGAGTTATTACTAGAACACCTAACCCGTCTTCCTTCGTTAAGCGCTCAATACGATTGCTTACAACTCGTAAACCATCAATATCTAATCCCGAATCAAGTTCGTCGAGGATCGCTATTGATGGTTTTAGGGTAACTAATTGCAATGTCTCCAGTCGCTTTTTTTCGCCTCCGGACATGTCAAGATTAACGCCTCTTAAAAGGTGGCCTGTAGGGATGCCAAGATATTCGGCTTCCTGTCTTACGTGGTGCAAATTTTCTTCGAAATCACCCTCTGGAGAAAGCAGTGAAGTTTCGAAGATACTAGAAGCAGGTACACCTTCGATCTCCACTGGGTATTGCAACACGAGAAACAGGCCAAGCTGAGCCCTTTCCCAGGTTTGGAGTCCTGTCAGGTCTACACCATCTAGGGTAATTTCTCCTTGGGTAACGCTATATCCTGGGCGGCCCATAAGAACATGAGAAAGCGTTGATTTCCCCGATCCATTAGGGCCCATTAGAGCATGGACTTCTCCTGAACGAACATTTAAGTTCACACCGTTGAGGATTTGAGTTGTAGGCGTTCGAGCATGCAGGTCCTTAATCTGGAGTTCTGTCATGAGTTTTCGCTTTCAGGCAAAAGGATGTAGATATTATTTCCGTCGGTTTCGACTGGAAATATCGGTACCGGTTGTGTGGCAGGAAGCGACACAGGGTTTCCATCACAAAGCGAGAACTGGGCCCCATGTTTCCAACACTCTATGGTGATTTCATTTGAATCTACATGGCCTTCTGACAAAGAATAGTTTGCATGACTACACATATCCCCTATCGCATATATTGTTTCTCCGATTCGGACTATTACTATCCTCTGATCTTCTACATCAACTCGACGCGCTTCACCGTCTACAGCTTCATCAAGTGACAAGACTCGGACCTTCTTTTCTGGATGACGTTCTTCCGGTTCACTGCCCATAAGTCGCCCTTGTGTCGAGTTTCTGGTTAAAAAGATCTGCTATCCAGCCATTTATTGCTTCTACTGGTAATGAAGATACTACTTCTTGGAGAAAGCCGCGAACGATAAGTTTCTCCGCATCCAAGGTAGGTACGCCTCTACTTTCAAGATAGAAGCGCTGGTCCTCATCAACGGGGCTGACGGTCGAAGCATGACTGCATTTCACATCGTTATTTTCTATTTCAAGATTTGGCACTGACTCCGCCCAAGCACGATCACATAGCTTGAGAGTCCGGTTTGTCTGGAATGCATTAGTTCCAGAAGCTTCATTATGGACATGGATCAAACCGGTGTATATAGAGGTTGACTCATCATCAAGAATTCCTTTGAAGAGAAGGTCGCTTTGCGTATCACGAGCTACATGCTTTTGATGTGTTCGAAAATCTAGGACTTGATCACCATTGCCATGGTATATCGCAGAGACTTTACCTGAGGCTCCACGCCCATCAAGGCAACAATTTGTTTTCAAACGAGCATATGACCCTCCGATTGCAGCGATCGCACCATGAAAGTTTGCCTGTTGGCCTACGGATACGTCTAATGTTCCTAGCTGCCAAACATTCGGACCGAGGTTCTGCACCTGCTGATAGTTGACGTTCGAGCCATTCCCAATCACAATCTTCGTTTCGGGGACAATCAAAGAATCAACTTCAGCATGGTGAAAGATCTCGACTATTTCAATCTCCGCACTTTCCTCAATTTCGATCCTGATCAAGGGAAAGCAAGCAGCGCTCTCTTTCTCCCAGCGATGATCAATTATAAGAGGAAGGTCTACTCGGGAACCTCGTGGCACCCTTATGAGAACCGGATCAGGGGAGAACGCCAAATTCATGGAACCTAACATGTCCGCTGGAGTTTCAAACTCAATTGGCTCTTCAAGATCTGAAACCGAATGAACGTCATAGGTGTCTAGCTGATCATGCGATAGTAAATACCCATCAACGGTTGAAATTGTGTGAAACCCATCGGATTTTTTCTTCGCGTCGTTAGGCATGATGAGTGGTTTTGACAGTACCGGAGTGAATCGACCGAGTTCCAATTTGTCTATAGGGCTATACCGCCATTCTTCTTCTTCACGGGAGGGATGGCTAAACCCGCTTGCACTAGTAGCAATTTCTGTTCGTAGTTTCCGTAGCCATTCATGGCCTCTGAGTTCTTGGACTAATTCAGGGGTATACACAGTTGTTCCTTAGCTGTCATGCCGCTTTCCAACTACGAGCGATCATGATGCTTTTATACTATCGCCGTAGTGGTAAACCACCTTCTCCCATGGAGAGCGATTTCCCTAATTCTCAACTTCAAAAAGTTGAGAGGCTCTACCTGTCGTCTTCCGCTATTCTGGGGGAATGCTGCCCATGGTTTGTATAGATGTGGATGGAACTCTAGTGGGGTCTTCTGGATCTCCCACAAAAAGAGTCTTGGCCGCTATTAATGAATCTGTCGCTAGAGGCCAAAGACTTGTCTTGACAACAGCTCGTGGTGCTATGGGGCCGACAATCGAATACGCAAAAACTCTGAACGCTAACGGATGGCATATTTTTCACGCAGGAGCAGCACTAATCAACACTGGGGGTGAGGCAACTCGGGAGTATCCTATTCCCAGTGACATCCTTAAAACATGTACAAGGGTGGCAATGGAACGCGATTGGGCACTTGAGCTCTACTGGGAGAGCAACTACCGCGCTTTTCGTCATAGTGATTTCACTAGGCATCATGCTGAGATGCTCGGAATCGAACTACGAGTAGGAGGTCCAACTGACGTTGAAGGACATATTGTCCGTCTTCAGTTTGTTGTTCCAGAAACTTCTCTTCCTGATGTTAAAGAAGCCTTAGACGGTACAGGTACTCTCAGATCAGCTACTTCTCCTGCGATGGCTGGAGCTTGTTTTGTTTCAATAACGCAATTAGGTATCACCAAAGGAAAAGCGATAATGGAAATATCTTCAATGCTAGGTCTTCACCTTTCGGATGTAATGATGGTAGGTGACGGCCACAATGATCTTGATGCACTCCGAGTGGTAGGGCACGGAGTCGCTATGGGGAACGCTGAACAAGAAGTGCTTGATGAGGCGCGATACATTGTTGACATGGTCGATAGCGACGGCCTTGCGGAAGCTTTAGAACTCTCATGGGATTTGTAAGACTTTAGATGCCTATAGGGGACTAGCCCACTGAGCCTTCCATTTGAAGCTCAATAAGCCGACTCCATTCAACTGCGTATTCCATTGGCAAGGTTCGAGTAACTGGTTCAATGAAACCGTTTACAATCATGCCCGTCGCCTGTTCTTCGGTAAGACCCCGACTCGTTAGGTAGAAAAGTTGTTCATCCGCAACTTTTGACACGGTTGCTTCGTGGCCGACCACAGCGTCTTCTGATCCTATCTCCATATATGGGTATGTATCACTTACAGAATCTTCGTCGAGGATAAGTGCATCGCATTGCACATGGCTTTTACATCCATACGCTCCTTCTTCCACCCTAACGAGACCCCGATAGCTAGACCGTCCTCCATTTTTTGAAATAGATTTTGAAACAACTTTCGAAGTGGTCTCAGGAGCAGCATGAGTCATTTTTGCTCCAGCATCCTGGTGCTGTCCTGCACCGGCATAGGCAACAGACAGCACTTCGCCTGAGGCTTTCGGACCAACCATAACAACCGCGGGGTATTTCATCGTCAAGCGACTTCCGATATTCCCATCGATCCATTCCATATGCCCCTCTGCTTCCACACGAGCGCGTTTGGTAACTAGGTTAAATACGTTGTTGGACCAGTTCTGAATCGTGGTGTATGTCACGCGTGCAGATTCTTTAACGATTATCTCTACGACTGCGGAGTGAAGGGAATCGGTACTGTAGACAGGTGCTGAGCAGCCCTCAATGTAATGAACTTTTGATCCCTTGTCAGCAATGATGAGAGTTCTCTCAAACTGTCCCATATTCTCAGCATTAATTCGGAAGTACGCTTGTAACGGCATCTCGACTTCAACACCCTCTGGAACATAAATGAACGAACCTCCAGACCAGACTGCAGAATTAAGTGCTGAGAACTTGTTATCGTTTGGTGGAATAATTTTTCCGAAGTAAGCCCGAACAATTTCAGGGTGTTCACGTAAAGCCGTATCCATATCACAAAAAATAACACCTTGGGCTTCTAAGTCCTCACGGTTTTTATGGTAAACAACTTCTGACTCATATTGTGCAGTAACTCCTGCAAGGTACTTTCTTTCTGCTTCGGGTATACCGAGTTTCTCATATGTATCTTTGATGGCTTGGGGAACATCTTCCCATTCATCTACTACGTTTTCGCTGGGCTTAATGTAGTAATAGATGTCATCAAAGTAGATTTCTGACATATCTCCACCCCAATGGGGCATCGGCCGGTTCTGAAAGTGCCTAAGAGATTTCAGGCGGAAATCGCGCATCCAATTTGGCTCGCCCTTCATCCACGAGATTTCTTTTACGAGATTCTCTGTTAACCCTTTCTTGGGTTTGAAAACATAATCCTCAGCATCGCTCCAGCCCAGCTGGTATTTACTCAGGTCTAATTCTGTATTAGTTGCCGACATATAACCGTCTTACTTCCAAAAATTTCTACTATATGGATAGTAACAAATATTGGGGTCAATTCGGACGGAAAAGAATAAAATCAAAGCTTTATGGAGACTCACCTAGCCAATACGGCGTAAATCTTTCCGAAACCATTTCCCTCGGTTGACATAAGACTCAACCCCAAGAGATATCTCATCTTGATTTGCCATATTTTCGCGGATCTTTGCAGGGATACCAACCGCCAATGCTCCCGGTGGAACAACGGTTCCCCCAGTTACGACAGCGTTTGCTCCAACAAGGGCTCCTTGCTGAACTTCAGCGTTGTGAAGGACAACTGAAGCCGTGCCAATAAGCGCTCCATCGAGGACTCGGCAACCTTCAAGGTGGGCAAGATGGCCGATGGTACAGTCATCTCCAACGACGGTTGGATAAATCAGCGTAGTATGGAGCACAGCGCCATCTTGAATGTTGCTGCGTTCCCCTATGATGATTTCCCCGTCATCCCCTCTGAGTACGGCGCATGGCCAGACAGATGACTCCGAACCAATAGTTACCTCTCCGATGATCACGGCCTCAGGATGAATATAAGCATCACTGGCGATATTGGGTTCTTTGTCTCCCAAAGCATATATAGGCATACTATTTCTCCGGAAATGAGTTGAAAGACCCGTAGGCCCCGCCGAGGAAAAGAAGAGGCTGCGCTTCGGACTTCCCCATACCCATTCCCTCAACTGCTCCAACAACAATAAAATGATCACCTGCTTCATGTGTGTCTTGTATAGAACAATCTATCCAAGCAACACACCCGGTGATTATTGGAGACCCTGTTGGACCTGGGACCCAATCAATAGCGTCAAAGGGATCTACTTCTTTATTAAAGAAACTGTTACTGACATCGAGCTGGTCTTCGCCCAAGACATTTACGCAGTAATTTCCCGTGGAGCTAATCCGCTTCCAAGTTCCCGATTCTTTTCCAGGTAGAAATTGAACTAAGGGAGGGTTAAGAGACACGGACCCAAAGGAGCCAATAACCATTGCAAATGGCCCATCGTGATCTGCCGCGCTAACGAGCGTAACCCCAGTGGGGTAACGTCCTAATACGCTACGAAAGGTAGTTCCATCAACCTGTTCGTCACTCATTCCTCTTCCTCCGTGCTGGGACACCTCTTTCATTAATAAACGATACTCCTTTCATCGCCGGCTGTGATGTTTGAAGAGTTTTTACTAATAGGATTTCCTCAACGCCTGAAAGATGGGATGAATCTTCAGGGGATGAATCAAAGTTCGCATTTTCCTTGAGTTTCCCTGAAAGAATCGCCCAATGCTAGTATCTCGTGGATGGCAGACAACCGCCCCCGACTCCCCGATGGATTCGTTGCGTTCGTGAAGCAGGATTGTCCAACATGTGAACTTATAGTCCCGGTACTGGAGCAACTCGCTGAAGCGGAATTATTGAGCGTTGTCTATACACAGGATGATGTTTCATTCCCGAACCTACCGATTACCTCAGATGACACGTCGCTCGAGATGAGTTTTTTTTACGAGATTGAGACTGTACCGACGCTTTTGAAAACCGTAAAAGGTAGGGAAGTTGACCGTATTGTCGGCTGGTCCCAAGAAGAATGGAGTTCATTCCTAGGTGTTGAAGACCTAGGACCAGAAGATATCCGACCCTATAGCCCTGGTTGCGGTTCGCTAAGCGTTGATCCTGACCTAGAGGGCAAGTTGCGACAAAGGTATGGGAAAGGAGCAGCAAGCCGTGTCGTCAAGTTTGCTTCAGCTGAAGACGAATTTGAAGCAATGTATGATCGAGGCTGGTCTGATGGCTTACCTTTAATCCCGCCTACCGTCGAACGGGTGTTGGCGATGTTAGAGGGGACTACGCTACAACCGGAAGAAGTTGTTGCCCTTGCGCCACCGAACCTTGTAAGTCTCACTGTTGAAAAAGTTGCAATTAACGCTGTGATGGCTGGCTGTAAACCAGAGTACCTTCCAGTGGTTATCGCCGCATTGGAAACCGCCTGCACCGATGAATTCAACATGCACGGTTTGCTCGCCACAACAATGCCGGTTGGCCCTATAATTTTCGTAAATGGACCTATCAGGAAATCCATTGAAATGAATTCTGGGATGAATCTTCTTGGGCAAGGGAATAGAGCTAACAGCACCATTGGAAGAGCCGTCCAACTTGCAATTCGTAATGTTGGTGGTGGTCGTCCCGGTGGGGTTGATCGAGCTACACATGGAAGCCCTGCGAAATACGGATTGTGTTTTGCAGAAGACGAAGAAGGTTCTCCCTGGTCATCACATGCCCAAGATCTCGGTTTCTCACCCGATCAGAGTACTGTGACTCTATTCCCCGGAGAAGGCCCGAGAGTGATAGTCGACCAACTCTCCCGATCCCCTGATGAACTTGCGAGAAGTCTTGCAAGCGGGCTTATAGGTAATGCTCACCCTAAATGGGTGATGGGTTTTGATGCCATCTTGATCATTGGGCCTGAGCATGCATCCCGATTCGCTGAAGCAGGGTGGTCGAAGGAGAAGGTAAACGAAGAAATTATCAACCACACCATAAGAGACAGTAACGATTTAATTCGAGGGGCTGATGGGATCGCCGAAGGTTTACCAGAGGCTTTTGCCGGAACTAGTCTGCCGAAATTGCGGCCAGATGGTGGATTAATTATCCTCTACGGTGGTGGAGAAGCAGGTCTTTTCTCGGCCATTATAGGTGGATGGATTTCGGGAGATAAAGGAAGCCAATACCAAACAAGGGAGATAACTTTATGACAATCAGCGTTCTTGACCCCACAGGAGAACAGGTCCCAGCCCATCGAACGAGGGCACAAAGGATAACAAGTCTTGAAGGAGCAACAATAGGCCTGCTCGACATAAGTAAACCACGCGGGGATGTATTTCTGGATACTGTGCAGTCTTTGCTTGAAAAAAAAGGTGCGAATGTACTCAGATTCACCAAACCTACTTTTACAAAGCCTGCTCCTGTGGATCTCCGTCATGAAATTGCTACGACTTGTGACGCCGTTATCGAAGCACTAGCTGATTGAGGAAGCTGCACGACATGCAGTGTGCATGACATAAGTGACCTAGAACGGAGAGGAACCCCCGGAGTGTTTGTTGCTTCTCTTCCTTTTGTTTCTGCTGCGGAATCCCAATCAGACGCACTTGGTTTCCCTTCCGCAGGTCTGTTCACGGATCACCCCATACAGGACAGAACTGATGAAGAAATGAAGATGATTGCTGAGAAGGTTTTTGATGACCTCCTTAAAGAGCTACTTCACTAGCGATCTGATTGATATTTCTAAGTTGCACAGCGAAATTACCTTTTCTGTCGATCCGAATTCTTTCAGCTCCGATGAAACTGGCAAGGTTAGTTAACTCCTGAAATGTTTTTTGGGCTATTTCCTCCTTCTCAGCGACTTTTTCGATGTAGGAAGCTTTGACATGGAGTGTTTTCTGATCTCGGACATTCTTAACATCAAATCGCCCAACTAAACGCTCGCCGACCAATAGGGGCAACACGTAGTAGCCAAACTGGCGTTTTGACTCTGGCGTATAAATTTCGAGTTTGTATTGAAAATCAAATAATCGCTGTGTACGGCTTCGGTTCCAAACGATTGGGTCAAATGGAGAAATGAGTGCGCACACGTCAATTGCTCGAGGAATGGTAATGCTTTTGGGAATGTACGCGCACTCTTTCCATGATTCAACTTGCACCTCTTCTAATTCGTCATTTTCTGCGAGCTCCTTGATTGCTGTTTTCGCCTCTTTTTTAGGCAGCCGGAAATAATCAATCAGGTCTCGAGAGGTAGCGACTCCACATGTTTTCGCCGAACGGAGTAGCAAGTTCCGAAGGGCTTCCTGATAGTTGGGTGTGGGAAAGTTCAGGATATGTGCCGGCACTATCCGTTCCAGAAGGTCGAATCTCTTTTCAAAATTCGGTCCTCGGCGAATCCCTACTTCTCCGATGCGATATAACCAGTTCAAGGCAAGTTGACCTTTGGATCTATGGCCCCAACCAGTCACTACCCTTGGTTGTGGGTCAGAAAGGTCTTTCGCTTCTAGGGGCCCGTTAAGGGAAACCTCACGAAGGACTTTCTTTATGTATGAAGGCTCTTGTGTTGCTAATTGATGCAGACTTTTCCATGTCGCACCTTCCGCTGCTCTGACTTTATCGAAACGGAAGTACGGTTCGATTTCTACTGGGGCAATCGAAGCTTCGTGTGCCCATAATTCATACCATTGGTCATCATGGTACGCTATTTCATCAAATAGCGTTTGGCGGTATGAGCCAAGCCGTGAGAAAAAAGGCATGTACTGGGTACGGACGATTACCGGAACAGCATCAAGTTGAACCACTTCCATGGTATTCATGCATTGGCGTAAATGACGTCGATCTATTCGCCCTGATGGCCTCCCTTTCGCAAACCCTT
>CAJWET010000053.1 GCA_913031515.1 uncultured Acidimicrobiaceae bacterium
TTAAGCTATCTCACTCTTCCAAATTTTAGGTCAAATTGTTCGAGAAATTATACATGATTGCTCCAAAACATTTTTAAGATCAAGGCTGGCGAAGAATCCTGAACCCTTTAAGAATGGACCTACCGGCTATGCGGCCTTCCCGTATAGCTTCCAATATTGTTCTAGGGGCCGAAGCGCCACCAACGATGCTGAGAATCTCGCTCAAGAACTAACGGGATTCTCAGTGAAATTCGCTTGTTAGTGCTTCTGTGAGTAGTTCAACTTGCTTCATATTTATTGGGGGTTGGAAATATAGGATTGACTGGTGAATACCTAATTGGTTTTGGTGGTGCACTTCTGAGATAACCGAGGATGCTTGTGTCTCTTCTTCAATAAAGACATGCGTAGAGACCTTGATATCTTCTATGTCGGTTCCAGCTGTTTCACAATGTTGCTTTAAGACATCATACTTTTGCTTGAACATCTGATCTTCACATATTGGGAGATTCCAATGTGACGCGTACCTAGCGACACTCCGTAAGGTTCTTTTTTCTCCGGTTCCGCCAATACAGATAGGAAGGGGTTGTTGGGGGCCCTTCGGTTCATTTCTTGCATCTTTGAGTGTGAAATATTCACCAGTAAAAGACGTTTTTTCTTGGGTGAGAAGAGAGGTGACGATGGTAAGCGCTTCGTCGAAGCGATCGAACCGTTCCTTCAATGAGCCTAGCTCGATGCCATACGCTCCGGATTCCAATTCGTTCCAACCTGCTCCTAATCCCAGTTCAAAACGTGCTTCGCTGACGATATCCAATGCGGACGCCATGTTTGCCAATACTGCAGGATGGCGGTAATGGACCCCGTTGACCATACAACCAATTCTGATACGGCTTGTGGCCTGCGCGATACCTGTCAGAGTTACCCATGCTTCTAGACAGGGCCCATTCGTATCACTATTAATTGGGTAGAAATGGTCAAAATTCCAGAACTGGTAAAACACTTCTGCTTCATCCGCTACTTCAGCTACTTGCAGGAGTGTCTTCCATTCAACGTGGTGTGGAGCTACTTTTATCCCGATTTCCATATTTGTTTCCAAGATTGTCCTATATAGGGCGCACTACCCTCCAAGTGTTTCCTAATAGTAGGCCACTTCACCTTGGAAGAAAATATTGCTATAGGGTTAATATTTAGAAAGCGATAAACCTATGACAAAGAAATCAGACTCCAAAACTGGATTGATCAAAGATGTATATAAAAAATGGCATCACGTCTTGAATGGGGAATTAGAAATTGACGAAATTCTCCATCCAGACTGTATTTTCTGGTCTCCGGTCCTCTTCCACCCTCAAAAAGGGCGTGAATTAACCAAGATGTATCTTTCCGCTGCTTCTCTTGTCTTTCCCGGCGATGAGCCGAAAGAAAGTGAGAATGGCGGAAAGGAAGAAACCGAATCGAGTTCTTTCCGCTACACGAAACGAGTCCTCGATGGTTCCCATGCGGTACTTGAATTTGAGACTTCCATTGATGGATTACATGTAAATGGAGTGGACATCATTACTTGTGACGACACCGGACTGATTGTGGAATTTAAGGTAATGCTTAGGCCAAGGCAAGCCTTAGAGAAGGTAAGCGAGCAGATGATGAGCATGATTGAATCTCTCGACCATACTCCTTGATAGCTTAGCGATTTCTACTTTCCCTAGTATTAGAAATTGACGCCTTTGGTGTACCCGCCATCCACGACAATATTTGCGCCGTTTATCCAACTTGAACGAGAAGAAGCTATAAAAGCGACGACATCGGCGAGTTCATCTCCTGTGCCCATTCGCTTTTGAGGATGCATCGCCACGTCTCTTTCATAAATCTCTGGCATTCGGGATCTAATATCATCCCACCGGTGACCTTCAACAAAAATAGGTCCGGGTGAAATAGAATTCGCTCTAATACCATCGGTTCCCCATGTCTGGGCAAGGTTAGAGATCATACGAATCGCTGCAGCTTTCGTGGCACCATAGCTAGGAGTGATCGGAACATCATGGTGTTCTATCGCCGTAATCGTGGCAATCTGCACAATAGAAGCTGAATTTGACTCGAGAAGAAAGGGTTTAGCTGTTTCATAGAATGTCGCGTTTCCTAAAATGTCAACATTTATACTTTTCATCCATGGTTCTAGACCCTCCCCAAACTTTAAATTCTGTCCACTAGCACTTGCGTTACCTATACAAATATCAATTCCGTTAAGTTGAGACCCTGACTCTTCTGTCCACTGTTTGACGGCAACAGGGTCTGAAAAGTCGCAGATACTCCCAATTGCATGCCCCATTGTGTTGTATTCCTCAAGTGCTGCAGCTAAATCATCTTCCCTTCTGCAACATATTGCTACCACCGCGCCTTCCTCTAGAAGGCGTTTAGCAATGAAGTAACCGAGCCCTTTATGCCCTGCGGAAATCAGGGCTTTCTTTCCATCGAGTTGAAGGTCCATCTCCTAACTATTACATAAAAAAGGAAATCTGACATACGATATGGAGATGCCCGAATTACCTGACCTTGGGGAAACGAATTTTTCCGGAATGGTATCGATCGTAACTGGCGGAGGCTCCGGAATAGGCGCATCACTCGCGAAACGCCTCACCGAATTGGGTTCACGTGTCACCATTGTTGACATTGATGAGGAAAGTGGGCGTCATGTCGCTAATGGCATAGGGTGCGATTACGTCAATTTCGATGTTGCCGATCTAGCGGCATGGGAACAATCGGTTGCTAGCGTAACGGACCGATTCGGCTCACTTGATCTTCTGTGTTTGAATGCTGGGATAGGAAGCCGCCCACGTGGTCATACGGTTACCGATGACCCGGTTCCATGGATTCTCGATACCTATAGAAACGTGATTGCAGTGAATATTGACGGAGTTATCTTAGGAACAATGACGGCTCTTCCCGTTATGGAAAAACAGGGTTCCGGAAGTATTTTAGTAACGGCATCGGTTGCCGGTATCCGGACACAACCTCCTGACCCGATCTACTCCTTATCTAAATCAGCGGTGATTAGCTTTGTCAGAAGTATCGCTCCCGCACTAGAAGATAGGGGAGTACGCATCAACGCGTTGTGTCCCGGAAGCGTCGATACCCCCATACAACCAGAAGACCGGAGACGAGAGGGGAGACCAATGAGTCCGCCGGAAGATATAGCGGAAGCAATGGCGAAGATACTCGCGTCAGATGATACTGGTGGTATATGGATCGCTTCCAGTTCAGATTATCCCGTGTGGCGGTACGAGTTTGCATCGGCAATAGACGGCCCTCCCGATTAAATGGCATACTCGAACTATGGCACCACAAATTCATATAGAAAAAAAATTTCATAATAGTCTCGAAGATGTTCTACAAGACGTTATTGAGACTGGATTCTGGCCCTCTACCTACGTTTCCGACCCTACGCCGCCTCCTGGATACCATTGGCACAACATTGAAGTACACGGATACTGCATGAAAGGAAGCACATGGATAGGATGTGGTGAAACTGGAGAGAAACTTGCGATAGAACCTGGCGACAAACTCATTATTCCTCCTGGTGCTTTACACATCGAAGGGGAATCAGACGGACCAGTTACCTATGTGGTTACTCTCCCAGACACCCGATCGCATGTTGAGGCCTTTCAACTTCTCCCACCAGATCACCCCGATCGCCCATTGGACTAATTTCTCTCAGCCGGGTTGACCCGTCTCTTCATCGGCGGGTTTGAAGTAAGAATTAATTCCCAATGTGATAATCACTATTGCCATTCCTACCCCTTGGAAAACCGTGACGGATTGTGACAATATCCAATAGGCAAGGAGCGTAGACACTACGGGGACGATGAGTTGGAAGACAGCAATCAGATTTAAAGGGGCTTTCCCCTGCGAATAGTTCAGGAGTAGATGCCCGACCCCTGGGATAAGTGCGACCAGAAGAATTCTCCCAAGGTCGGCATTACTTTGGGCGATAATTCCCGCTTGAGTTGAAAGCACCATGGGAATTAGGACAATACCCCCCCATGCAAAAACTCCTGCCATGAATTCAACTAGCGGCACAGTGAGGAGAGTTTTTTTCGCTGAAATAAAATAGCCGGCAGAAATATTGACTGCTACCACAGCAAGAAGGTCTCCCTTGATGTCTCCTGTTCCGCTGCTGCTTCCCGACGCTACGATCAGCATTGCCCCACTGATCGCGATCATGGAAACAAAGATGTGCCTCAGGGTAAGTCTTTCTCGGAAAATAACGTAGGCAGCGATAGTAAGTGGGATTGGAAGAAGAATGGTTATCAGAGTTGCATTTAGAATGCTGGTTATCTTGGCTGCCCAGAAAAATAGTCCCATACTGCTGCCAAAACAGATTCCTGCTGGAGCTGTAGAAACAAAACGATCGAATGAAAGATCTTTTCGTATCAAGACGACAGTAGCTAGCACTGCGAAAGCTATCCAACACCTCCAAAAGGCCATTGCAAGCCCATGGATGTTCGAATCAGCTACTATCACCGGCGATATGGAGGTCAGCATGTAGCCAAATGCGCATGCAATAAGTCCAGATCTATATAAACCTTTATCCGAACTCTGTTGAGCTTGCGATATTTCTGACAAGAACCCTCATTCCTTGGTCAGTGTTTTATGAGAGAATGTGTTTTGTAGAGGGCTTCTCCCCTACGGTATCTACTCTGCGTGTTTCGTGTTCAGAGATGGCGGTGAAAATTCCAGCCCTTCGAAGTTTCCGTTGGTGGTCCAATCCCGCAAGTAGTCAAAGAACGCTACCGGACCTTCAGGAAAGCGTGCAGTGCTGAAAAGGTCACGATCCGAGGCTGGGGATCCTTCATTGTTGTAATATCCGGGAGTGCAATTTCCGAGGAAACCACGGTCCTGTACTTCGAGTCTATTTACCCATTCGTGTTCTGCTTCGGCGGTAGGTTCAAGGGTTTCTGACCCTTTGGCGATACAGCTTCCAACCATTGCTGCTATCGCCGATGCGGATTCGGTGAAATTATGGGTCACGTTCGCTACGAGGCTTCCTCCTTGGGCAAGGCCAAGGATAAAAAGGTTCGGAAATCCATGTATGTTAATTCCGTGGAGGCTTTTCATTCCGCCTTCCCAATGTTCATTCAAGCTCTTTCCATTTTTTCCATAGGTTTCGTAGTGTGCGTTATGGACAATGTGGACTTCAAATCCAGAAGCGAGGATGATGCAGTCTAGTTCATAGTGTTCGCCGTTCGCCCATACTCCGGTTTCATCAATTTGTTGGACGCCTTTGCCATCAGTATCGATCAGGTGGGTATTGGGGTTGTTGAACGATTGGAGGTATTCGTCGTGGAAACATGGCCGTTTACAAAGTTGACGGTACCAAGGCTTGAGAGCTTCGGCTGTTGTTTGGTTGCTAATGATCGAGTCCACTCGGCCCCGTATCTCATTCATTTTCTCATCATCTGACTCTGCAAAGGCCTCTAGCCAAACATCCGGCAATTCAGATCCGGGATTATCTTGGAGCCTTTGGACGATACGGTCCCTAATCCGGATCGCTATATCGGTCCAACCGTCTTTGACAAGATCAGCATCAGCAAAGCCTCCCCCTTGTAACGTGGCGAAATTAATGAGCCACTCTCGTTGCCAACCGGAGTCAAGCTCTGCGAAATCGTCGTCGGTTAGAGGCCGGTTGTTTCGGATATCTATTGATGAGGGTGTTCTTTGGAAGACATAGAGGTCCCCTGCGCTAGCAGCAAGGTGGGGGATGCACTGGACCGCTGTCGCTCCGGTACCGATGATGCCGACCCGTTTATCGGAGAGACCTTTGAGGGGTTTTCCTGTTCTGTCTCCGCCGGTGTAGTCATAGTCCCATCGTGCTGTGTGGAACATATGGCCTTTGAAGTCTTCGATGCCTGAAATACCTGGGAGTTTAGGGTGATGCATGGGTCCGGTTCCCATAGCAACGAACTGTGCTGTTATTTCATCTCCTCTATTGGTTTTTATGATCCAACGATTCAGGTCTTCATTCCAACTAAGGTCTTCGACCTTGGTTGAGAATAAGGCGTTGTCGTACAAACCAAAGGTTGTTGCGATCCGTTGCGCATGGGCGTGGATTTCATACCCTTGGACATATTTTTCTGATGGGTAATAATTCGTTTCTTCAAGAAGTGGGAGGTAGACCATTGCGGCGGTATCACACATCGCTCCCGGATACCGGTTCCAATACCAGACGCCTCCAACATCACCTCCGCTTTCGATCAGGATCAGGTCATCGATTCCCGCTTCTTTGAGTCGAGCTCCAGCAGATAATCCGGCGAATCCGCCTCCGATGATCGCGACAGTTACTTCGTCCGTGAAGGGTTCGCGCTGGTCAAGGTTGGAGTAGGGGTCTTCACGAAGGTGGGCGAATCTTCCAATTGGTTCAAGGTACTGGTCGTGGCCGTCAGGGAGTAGGCGTTTTTCTCGTTCTATTCGGTACCGCTCCCGAAGTTCATCCGATTCAATGTTCACGCTCTCGGTTGTCGCCATTACCCCACCTATCGTTTCCCATATCTTATGGCCGAAAAATCAAATATGCTGCCTAGAGACTAGTGATTGGTATCTGACGAAAATCACAGTTCCTTTGGTGGTATAGCATACGGGTATGGAGCCACGTCTTGCCGCAAGTCCGATCACCTGGGGGTTCGTAGGTAAAAACAGGTGGGGTATCGACCTGCCGCGGGAACGGATCCTTTCCGAAATAGCCGAAGTTGGTTTCAATGCAACCGAAGCCGGTGTTCCGGGATTCTTGCCTGAAGATGGAGATGAGGCGAGGGTTTTGCTTGAAAAGTATGGGCTACGCGCTGTCTCCGGGCCTGTTTCGTTCGTCATCCACGAAGAAGAATCCCACAATGAAGCGTTGAATTCCGTGGAAGCAGCTGGACAGCGTCTTTTGGCGATGGGAGGGGAAGTTCTCATCACCGTGCCAAAACCCGGCGGTCTCCAACCGGGTGAACGGTTGGGTGATGATGGTTGGAAGAGGCTTAGCGAAGGTTTGGATGCCGTTGAAGAACTTTGCCGATCAATGGGACTAGTGCAAGCCTTACACCCGCATGTGGGTTCGCTCGTGGAAACGAAAGAAGATATGCAGCGGATTATGGAATCGAGTTCATGCGGGTGGTGTCTCGATACCGCGCATATAGCAAGTGGTGATCTTGATCCAAATGATTTCATAAGGATGGCAGGAAATCGTATCGTCCTCATCCATATGAAGGATCTCAATCTTGACCTTGGCCGGAAAATGGTACGTCATGAGATCGGATTCGATGCCGCTATAGAAAAAAGGGTCTTTGTCCCGCTCGGCGACGGTGACCTCGATCTGGTCGGAATGCTTCCACTTCTTCCGAGAGAACCATGGTGGGTCTTGGAACAGGATCAGGGAGTAACAGAATTCCCAGAAGTTGGTTCGGGGCCGATGGCTGATGCTGCGACCAGCTTGGATGTTCTTCAGGGTTTGTTAGGGTCATCAGATGCGGAGGAGAGTTAAATGCGTGACGAGTTTTCTCATGAGTGGGCGTAAACGGGGTTTGCTTGACCATGCGGCTCAGCGGCGTTTGACACGCGACGAGTGTGAAGCGTATGAAAATGATGGGGTGGTGTATGTTTCCAAGGTTTTTGGTCTTGGATGGATTGACTTCCTTTGTGAAGCTTTTGAAGTCGCGCTCGAAAACCCCGGCGGTTTGGCGGAAGAATATTCTCCGGTCGGTGGAACTGGACGGTTTTTTACCGATTTAGATATATGGCAGCGGATACCTCAGTTCCACAGATTCGTTTTTGAATCCCCAGCGGCGAAAATCGCCGCTGAAGTAATGGGGGCTACCCGCATCAATTTTTTCTACGATCAAATGTTCATCAAAGAACCCGGAACCCTTGCACGAACTCCATGGCATCAGGATCAGCCGTACTGGGCAGTGTCAGGCCATCAAATCTGTTCTCTCTGGCTTCCTTTGGATCCGGTGCGGAAAGAATCATCGCTTCGGTTTATCAAGGGGAGCCACCGTTGGCCAGCGCATAACCCGCACCATTTTCTCGACGATTCGCCTTATGAAGGTACCGGCTTGCCAGAACTGCCTGATATCGAAGCGAATTTGGAAAAATATGAAATCATGAGTTGGGATATGGAACCGGGCGACTGTTTAATTTTTCAAAGTATGATCGTGCACGGGTCCTTGGGAAATGCAAGTCTGGATCATCGGCGTCGAGCTTTGGCGACCAGATGGTGCGGCGACGATGCCCGTTATCGACGTCAGGCCGGTGAGGTCGCGATCCCAACATCGGACCCCGGCCTCTCCGACGGGGATCTTCTCGATTGTGACCTATTTCCGTCTATCACTCTCTAGTTAGAGTCGGTTAGGGCTCTTCAGGGGGATTTTCTGTTCTCCGAACAAGTCTAAAAAAAGCGATGAACCCGTATATGAGGGCGGCGATAATGCCGCCGAGTATGGCGCCAATAAGGGCGCTAAAGAAACTTTGGGAGGCGAAGCCGCCAAAAACGCCGCCAACGATCGCGCCTGTTGAAAAGGCATTTATTAGCGTCCGATATTTCAACTTCGGTACTCCTTCTTTCACGAAAATGTGAAAAGCGATAAAAAATACTCTACTTGTGAATACGAATTTCTCGCTACCTGCTTTTTATCTAATTAAAGAACCGTGTTCACCTAGCATAAATTCCTTTAGGTCCACCTCCAGAATAGGGAAATTGTTTAACATTTACCTCATAAACCTCTTTAGTAACACATAGCACTTTAGTAACTAAAGAGACCCGCATTAATTAGGGGGTTCGCCCTGTGTTACCGAAAGAAAATCATGCTCCTCGACTCAATATGAGGCATCTGTTCCTTGGGTCGTTGATGGTTTCACTATTGGCGGCCGTGTTAATCTTGGTTCCGGACAGGAGCAGGCCTGCTTTTGCAGCGGTCGAAGATCTGGATGCTCAGGGAACAGGTTTTCCCTGCTCGTCATCCGAGGGGCGTGGCGGTATTCCGTACCAACACGTCTGGGGAGGCAGTAAAAACGACCTCATCGACACAACTGTGTCTGGCACTGATGGTATTCAGTGGCAGTTAGGCGGATATGATCCAGCAACGGAAACCTACTCGGTGGAAGCAACATGGTCCCCATATAAGAATGGAGGGTTAACCGATGATAACGGTGCTCCGTTGATAGAAGCAGGCCATTTCTCAACAGCTGGCACCAACAAAATAGAGCAAGTCAATGGGCAGGTTATGGACCCGTACGGCAACGCCTATGTTGCAATCATGCCCAAGAGTGGCAAGGGCGACGCGTATTACGTTCAACTTCTCCCCGATAGTAATAATGACGGGTTGGGCGAAATGCGCGCCATAGCGAATCTGGGTAGCGTGCAGGACATCAATGGGGGAACCTATATCGAGGAAAATGG
>CAJWET010000054.1 GCA_913031515.1 uncultured Acidimicrobiaceae bacterium
TACTGTCGGTACGGCTTCATGGATGTTTCCCTCCCGCACCGCAGAGTTGATATTTTCATTCGCTGGACGGACATGAATAGTCACATCAAATCCACGTTCGCGGCCGTCTTCAACTTCAAAAGATATTCTGCCCAACTCTACAAACATGTCATGGACAGCTCCTTTTCGCTGAATTGCGACACCTGGACCGAGCGGGTCACGAAAGTCAGCAAGAGCGGAAACAAGTTTTTTCATTGCTTTACCTGCTTCGGTTTGTGGCCGTATCATTCGTCTACTGCCTCTTGAAGGTTGAGTGAAAATATTTCACGAAGTTGTTCGGTATCCATACCCGTAAACCAATCATCTCCTGTACCCACACTTTTATTTGCGAGTTCTTTTTTGTCCGTCAGGAGTTGGTCTATTTTTTCTTCTAACGTGCCTTGGCAAACGAGTTTATGGACAAAAACAGTCTTGTTTTGACCTATTCTCCATGCTCTGTCAGTCGCCTGATCCTCCACAGCTGGATTCCACCAACGGTCAAAGTGGATGACCCGATTTGCAGCGGTCAAATTTAATCCAGTTCCTCCTGCTTTAAGTGAAACCAACAGGATGGGGACATCTGGTCCATTCTGGAATGACGTAATCATCGTCTCACGTTTTGCTCTTGTCACTCCCCCATGTAGGAATGGAGGTTGTTCACCGAGTATTTCGGCTAAGTGACCTGCCAGAAGCTCACCCATGGCACGGTATTGGGTGAAAACGAGGAGCTGTTGTTCGCTCTCTAGTACATCAACGAGAAGCTCCTCTAATCTTGCAAGTTTGCCTGACCGGCCTGCGACGGCACTCCCGTCGGAGAGAAATTGTGCTGGGTGATTACAGATTTGTTTTAATTTCGTCAACGTCGCGAGGATTAGACCCTTTCTTTTCATCCCCGTAATTTTTGAAGCTTCACGAAGGAAGTCATCTAGGACCGCTTTGTATAAAGCGGCTTGTTCTTGCGTAAGTTTCGCCCAAGCAATCTGTTCTATTTTCTCAGGTAAATCTGGGACGAGGCTTTTATCATCCTTTGTCCTGCGCAGGAGAAATGGATCGGTAAGGTGTCGCATTTGCTCGAGTGCCTGCGAGTCTTTGTGCGTTTCAATGGGAGTAGCGAATTTTTCTCTAAACCATGAAATCCCGCCAAGCATCCCTGGATTTACTGCATCAAGGATAGCCCATAGCTCTGAAAGCCGATTTTCTACCGGAGTTCCCGTCAGAGCTATTTTCTGTCGGGCCTGTATTCTCCGGACAGCTGCGGCAGCGTTTGTTTGGTGATTTTTAATAAATTGAGCTTCATCACAAATAAGGAGATCCCATTTAATCTTATTCAAATCATCAATGTCTCTTGTCGCAGTTGCATAAGTAGTGACAACGATGTCGGATTCTTGAGCGGAATCGATTAGGGATTGACCAGTAGGTCGACTACTGCCATGAGATACGAAAACCTTAAGATCCGGAGTGAATTTTTTTGCTTCCGATTCCCAGTTGTGTACTACAGACAGCGGACAAATAACTAGAGATGGTTGGGATGCATTCCGGGAAAGGATGTGTGCCAATGTTGTTGGTGTTTTTCCTAAACCCATATCATCAGCTAGGCAGCCTCCTAATCCAAGTTTGCCGAGAAACTGTAACCATGCCAGTCCACGCCGCTGATACGGACGAAGACTCCCAGAGAAAAGCTCTGGTTCAAAGGCTTCTTTGATAGATTCGTCAGGTAACCCTTCAAGAAGCCGGACAATCCATTCTTCGGAAGCAATCGTTTCTGTTATTAGGGATTTATCGTGTAGTTCATCATGGGCCACTTCACGAGATTCTTCCGAACCGAATCGGAGAAGTTCCGCGGGCGAGAGCACATTCGATTGTTTTCTTCTTTGGGAGAGGAGTTCCAACGCTGTCTGAGCCTGACTCGCATCAATATTCACCCACTGCCCTTTTAGCTGAACCAAGCCGGTTTTTGCATCTGCAAGGATTTGAAGATCGTCTTCATTTAACTGGTCATCTCCTAGGACGATATTCCAGTCGACATCTACCATGGCGACCCCTAGGTTTGCTGTGATTCCACCCCGCTCACTAGGAGAAGCTTCTGCACGCAATTTGAATTGTTTTCTGATTAACCCTTTAGGGACGAGAATAGGGACTCCTGCGATTTCACATAAAGGCAAACCATCAAGTAATAGTACGGAAACGTCAGAAAAGCTAAGTTGTAACTTTCCTTTTTGAGCTTCTACTTCCAAAGCATCTAAACCAGGCACACTATTCGCAAGCCGACGAGAAGTTTGGATAATGAATTGCCGTATAGGCTCTAATGATGCCCCGTCGATTATTTGATAGGCCAGTGGAGTTTCTTCCCAGAGTTCGTTCCATGCCACTAGCAAAGAGGGATCTTCCATTGAATAGATCTCGAATTCTAACTCCCAGAGATCTTCATCGTCTCCGGGAACCAGCCGACCTCTGCTTTGAACGGAAGGCATCCCTTCCAAACGAGCTCTGGAATGCCCTAAGTCTGAACTAAGTCTAAGGAACGTGTGTTCATGTTGTTCCATGTCAGCTTCAATTTGACCGATTGGATCATACAAACCTGCCATGATTCGTCGAAAAGCAGTCACAGAAGATTTTCTGGAACGCGGGAATGTGGGTTTCCAACCGGAATGCTTCAGGGCAGTTCGGCATGCAGCATCTACTAAGTATTGGACGATCGCTTTGGTTGTTACTTCTTGTGATGATGCAACGACTGGTGGCCTGTATCTTTCTAATTTCTCAATTTGATTCCTAACTACTGGATTAGTGATGCAGCTCCATGAAGCTTTCCAGTGGAGACCGTCTGTCTCAAGCTCAGGGAGGACATAGCCATTAACGACCATGTCAACACTGAGTTCTACAGCAGCGTGTAACCATCTTAGGGATGGGGACCATCGACTGGTTGCGTGTTTGGATGCGAGAAGTTCCACGACTTCGGTTGGGTCGGCGACCAAAGCTCCAATTGCTTTTTTTCCGTGCCTTGGGATTTCTACATCAACAAACTCCATCTTTGCGTCTCGAGTAGACCACTGATTCCCGAGAAATGATCCAGCTAAACGCCGTAAACTACTGCCAGGGAGGGCTTTATTTTCTTTCCAGCCCCAAAAGGTTGCATTATTTCCTACCCAAGTTACATGTAGAGAAGCTGTTGGGGTTTGAACGACGATAGACCTTCAGCCTTTTTCTAACTCGAATGCCTGGTGAAGGGCAATGGTAGCCCGTTCCACATCCTCTTTTGCAACTACACATGATACCCGTATGGCTGATGTGGAGATCATGCCAATATTTATACTTTGGTTGGAAAGGGTCTCAAATATGGTTGCAGCCACACCTGGATTACTTGCCATGCCGGCCCCAATAACGGAAACACGGCCGATCGTATTGTCAGTGTCTACACCTTGGGCCCCAATTGTATTTGCTGTCTCAGTAGTGATTTCTTTTCCTATTCCAAGTTGTTCTGTAGGTACTGTAAATGAAATATCAGTTACTCCTTGTTCCGATGTGTTTTGTACAATCATGTCTACATTGACATGCTGATCAGCCAATGATCGGAAAAGTAAAGCTGCAATACCTGGTTTGTCAGGTACTCCGGATACGGTGACCTTTGACTGTGAGGTATCAGGCACTACTGCTGAGATAATAGGTTTTTCCATGTTTGGTTCCTCCTTTGAAACCCATGTTCCTGGCTCCCAAGTAAAAGCTGATCGCACGTGTAACGGAACATCATATGATCTTGCTACTTCAACCGAACGCATTGATGGTTTGGGACATCCGACTGCTGTCATTTCAAGCAATTCGTCGAAGCTTAGGAGAGGGATCTTTCTTGCCTGCCCACAGACGCGAGGGTCTGTGGTAAAAACTCCGGGCACGTCGGTATAAAGTTCGCAGGCGTCAGCGCCCAATTCATGTGCTAGAGCAACCGCTGTGGTGTCTGAACCTCCGCGACCTAGAAAAGTAACATTGCGATCAGTGGAGACCCCTTGAGATCCTGCGACTACCGCTACTCTTCCAGCGGTGAGAGTTTCATGAATTCGTTGAGGGCTTATATTAAGTATTTTCGCGTTCTGGTGGTTTGTATCTGTCAGGAATCCGGCTTGACTACCAGTAAAGGAATCGGCTGGAACTCCCATATCATGAAGAGCCATGCACATAAGTGCAATGCTTTTCCGCTCACCTCCGGTAATTAACATGTCCATCTCACGTGCAGGTCGAGTCTTCGAGACTTCTTTTGCTAATCGCAACAATTCATCTGTTTCTTTGCCCATCGCACTGACGACAAGAACCACGTCATCGCCATGATCACGGGTCCGTTTCACATGATCTGCTACTTCACGGATCCTGTCAGGATTTGCAACGGAAGTTCCGCCGAATTTTTGAACAATTAAACTCACAGAATTTTACGGTAGTCGCACCTTGTGCCAATGGTGTGATATTTATGTAGGGAAATAGCTAGAAATTCTAATTTTGATGATTTGGATAGCGTTTTGGACGGGCTTTCCCATGTACATATGCATTAACGCGCTTTCCTTTACCGATTGTATTCCGGTTATATTCTATGACTGACCAGCCATTATTCCATAGCGCACCTGTAATGTCTTGACGCTTGGGGTGCGACTTGTGGTCAGGTGTAGCGGTTTGGTCACAAAAAAGGAGAAGTGAATCAGCATGGGTAAATGGAAGAAGAGTTTGCAGCGTCTTATTCAGATCTTGGGAGTTTGCTAGGTTTTCAATTGATAGAAAAGTGTCGAATACTCCATTGATTTCGGGGTAGTTATACCATTCTGTAATGGACGTGACTGAAGGAGGAAATCCCCCTTCAACATTTTCCCTCGGTCCCAACAGGAGACAGCGCCCGCTTATAGCCGCGAGTGTCTGATCGATATGTGACAGATACGTTCTCATCATCGCCAGCGCTTTTTTTCAGTCTCCAAATCTATTTTTTTTGTCCACCTACGTCCGCTAAATCTCCAGCTCGTCGGTAGTTCCTTAGGAGGCTCTATTGGCCACAGTTCATCCATGGCAACAATGATCGCTTGTTTTTCACTCTCCGTGGGTTCAGGGTGAATAACAACTCGTACTTGTGGCTCTTCAGACATGGTCTCCTTAAAGTGGAATGACTCCGTGTTTGCGTTGCGGAAGTTCATCACGTTTTGTCTGTAGTGCTGTGAAACCCGCAATTACTTTCCTCCGTGTATCTTCAGGGTTTATAACATCGTCAATGTAACCTCGCTCTGCAGCTATATATGGGTTGGCAAAGCGTTCGGTGTATTCATCAACTAGTTCGATTTTCCGTTTTTCTGGGTCAGCAGCGGACTGGATTTCTCGACGATGGATAATCTCCACTGCCCCTTGTGGACCCATTACAGCAAGTTCAGCTGTAGGCCAAGCGAATGAGATATCCGATCCTACGGATTTTGAGTCCATCACAACGTATGCTCCCCCGTATGCTTTTCTGGTAATAACTTGAATCCTTGGGACAGTAGCTTCGCAATATGCGTAGAGGAGCTTCGCCCCATGCCGGATAATACCGCCGTACTCTTGATCCACGCCTGGCAAAAACCCAGGGACATCTACAAGGGTCAGGAGAGGAATGTTGAAAGCATCACAGGTTCGAACAAACCTTGCAGCTTTTGACGAAGACTCTATGTCAAGCACCCCTGCTAAAACAAGTGGTTGGTTTCCGACCACTCCGACAACTTTGCCGTCAAGATGGCCAAATCCGCAAACGATACTTTGAGCCCATGATGGGAAATATTCCATGAAGTTCCCATCATCAAGAATCGATCCAATTATTTCCCGCATGTCATACGGCTGATTCGGACTTTCAGGCATGATCTCAAACAGTTCTGGGCATAATCTTTCTGGGTCATCCGTGGGTTCAAAGCTTGGTGGGCTTTCCATATTATTTGAAGGGAGAAAAGATAAAAGGGTTTTAACATCATCGAGTATTTCTTCTTCATTGTCATTCACAAATGTCGCTACACCTGACTTGCTGGCATGGCTAGTAGCTCCACCTAGTTCCTCAAGTGTCACTTCTTCTCCGGTGACTGTTTTAACAACATCTGGGCCGGTTATAAACATATGTGATTTCTCTCGAACCATGAATATAAAATCCGTCATTGCTGGGCTGTATACGGCGCCACCAGCACAGGGACCCAAAATAACACTTATTTGTGGAATCACTCCGGACGATTGCACGTTCCTATGGAAAATGCCCCCATAACTATCAAGGCTTACCACACCTTCTTGAATACGGGCACCCGCTCCATCGTTAAGTCCAATCATGGGGGCACCAGTAGATAAAGCGAGGTCCATTACCTTATGGATCTTCTCCGCAAAGACTTCTCCAAGTGCTCCACCCATAACTGTGAAATCTTGACTGAATACAAAGACTTGACGTCCATCGATTGTCCCCCAACCTGTTACAACCCCATCGGTGTATGGTCGTGTCTCAAGCCCAGCTTCGTGAGCGCGGTGACGGGCGAGCATATCAAGTTCGTGGAATGACCCAGCATCAAGAAGATACTCTATGCGTTCTCGGGCAAGAAGCTTTCCTTTCTCCTGTTGCCGCTCGATAGATCGTTCCGTTCCAGCATGCAAAGCTTCCTGTTTGCGCCGTTCGAGTTCTTCGATTCGTTGTTCCATTGTGTAATCAGCCATCGTGGTGGTAAGGGTACTGTGTTTAAGCAATAGATCGATAACTATTGACCTTGATCATTAAAAAACTTCCACATGGGCCCTGTGACCTGCGGAAACTTGGGTTTGGTTCTATAGAAATTCGTGAAAGATCTAGAGTAAGGTATGTTTTTGATATGGGTAGTTCAAAGAACATTGACGAACTTCTTTATAGTGAGGAGCACTACGCTGACCCCTATCCATTGTGGGAACGTATGCGCCATGAATCTCCAGTCTTTTTTGATAAAAGGCTAAATGCATGGTTACTCACCCGATACCAGGATTGTGTCGAGGCATTCGCCAACCATAAAGAGTTTTCAAATCGGCTGTATTCGAAAACTCTCGGTGTCGTCTTTGGACCTACGATGCTCGACAAAGATGGCCAGGAGCATGTTGTTCAGCGGAGAATCGTTGCTCCGGAATTTGTCGGGAAACGTTTTGAACCTTACTACGAAGCGATCGACAGAAATGCCCGAAATCTGATTGAACAATTCCCTGACCATGGAGTTGTTGATTTGGTTAACGCATTTACGACTCGCCTCCCGGTGAATGTGATTGTTGACATGTTAGGAATGGACCAAAGTGATCACGATAGGTTCCATGATTGGTACACCACCATGATGGCGGGTCTATCTGTGAAGGACTTACTCGAAAGTCAGTTCAGTTCCGACAAACAAAATCTCGGAGTGCTAGCCCACAAGGAATTAGCCGATTATGTTGCTCCAATTATTAATGATAGGAAATCTTGTCCTGTCGACGACCTAATATCGAAAATTGTGCATGCAGAAGCTGCTGGACAGAAATTAACCTTAACTGAGATTCAAGCATTCATATCTCTCCTTCTGGTCGCCGGAGGTGAGACTACTGACAAAGGAATCGCTAATATGTGGACTCAGCTTCTGTTAAATCCTGACCAACTTGGCCTAGTACTGGATGATCATGAACTTTTTGATGCTGCTTTCTCGGAAATGATGCGGCATTCATCTCCTGTTCCAGGGCAACTACGGTACTCCCTGAACGAGGTTACATTCAGTGGAATTACTATCCCGCCTGATCAGGCGGTATACATCCAACTCGCATCTGCAAATAATGATGAAACAGTTTTTAAGAACCCACGCTCATTCAAAATTGATCGTGAGGACCTTCATTTGAGTAAGGAGCGAAAAGTAGGTCATCATGGTGAAGAAGGCCGCTACGGTCATCTCGGATTTGGATTGGGAAAACATTTCTGTCTTGGGTATGAGATGGCAAGAGTTGAAGCTGTGATGGGCTCAGTCTTATTGAGCGAGAAAATGAAGAACCCTCGTTTAGCTCCTGGCGCAGATACTTCTTTTGTTCTGAAGAGCGGCACACGCTCACCTAAAGAAGTCCTTATTGAATACGATCAGGCATAGGATGATGGCGGGAAAGTCCCTGGTTTCGATAAGGAAGTAATTCGTAATGAGCCATGTAGGGATCATTGGTGGAGGAGTAACAGGGCTGGCTTCTGCCCTTTCCTTATCGAAAATAGGATTACGAGTTACTGTTTTTGAGAACGATGCAACTCCTATGCCTTCATCACCTGACGAAGCTTTCGGGTGGGATAGACGAGGAGCTCCACAGGTTCGACATTCTCATGCGCTTCTTGGAAGGCTGCATAACATTCTTCGAGACTTCCATCCGGAAGTTCTTAAAATGCTGTTGGATGTCGGTGCTACGGAAATTGAATTGGCGCAACATATGCCCGATACTCTTGATGATTTACGCCCGCACCCTGATGACAAAGATCTCTTTATGATTGCAGCGCGACGAACAACCTTTGAATGGGTACTCCGGCAAGCGGTAATGCGCAATCCTGATGTTTCAATTAAAACGGGGGAAAGGGTAGATGGCATTATCGCTACTCCTGGGAAGCTTCCTGAAGTTCAGGGGGTGGTATTTGACCATGGAGGTTCTGAATCCTTTGATCTGGTTGTCGCTGCAAATGGTCGGAGGTCCCAAGCACCTCAGTGGTTGAGAACCATAGGGATTGAACTTCCTGAGGAAGTTGAAGATACCGGCATAATTTACTATTCACGATTTTATAGAATCGACGAGAGCCAGGAGTTGCCGGTTAGTGATCGGCTTGTAGCTGGGGATCTTGGGTATTTGAAGTATGGGGTTTTCTGGGGGGACAATAGAACTTTTTCGATTACCTTAGCTACGTCGGATAAGGACAAAACATTTTGGGGTGTTCGTGATCCGAAAGTATTTGATCAAGTGATTGGGGAGATTCCGGCTGCTTCGGAATGGCTTAATCTCGGTGCTGAGCCGATCACCGAAGTACATTCCATGGCTGGGCTTTTAAATCGACGGAGGTCTTTGGTTGGACCTGACGGTGTGATTGTCAAGGGCTTTCATATGTTAGGTGATGCATTGGTCTGTACAAATCCCTTATATGGGCGAGGCTGTGCAACGGGATTTTGGCAAGCTCATCTTCTAGCGGAGGCGATTGAACGAAATCGTGATGACTCTATTGTGCAAGCAGAGGTCTTTAACTCTGAGATTGGTGAGCACATTATCCCTTGGTATCAAGCGTCAGTGGATTCAGATCGCAATAATCGTGAGATCGAAAATGGAGTTCTTGGTGAAGGATCTACACGGAAAT
>CAJWET010000055.1 GCA_913031515.1 uncultured Acidimicrobiaceae bacterium
AGAAAGAATATAAGAACTTTCATGGGGAAGGAAATAATTTTCTACCCTATTTCAACAGCTTTAAAATCTGGAATCTTCGATGATGTAATAGTCTCTACAGACGACGAGAAAATAAAACAAATTTCAGAAGGATTTGGAGCTTCGGTGCCTTTTCTTAGATCAGATAAAAATTCTAATGAATTTGCGACCACCTTTGATGTAGTGAAAGAGGTAACAAATAGACTAAAAGAGGACTACACCTATATTTGTTGCCTTTACCCAACTTCAGTATTTGTTGAAGCAAAGAACCTTATTGATGCAAAGAAGGATTTAATAAACAAGAAAAAATTTTCATCCATAATCTCAGTCGTACAATACTCTCATCCTGTACAGAGAAGGCTTTATTTAGAAGGAAATAACCTAAAGATTAAAGAAATTAAAAACTATGAGAAAAAAAATGGGCTAAATTCAGAAAATGTCAAAATCATTAGGAAATCTCGTATTCGTCTCAGATCTCCGGAAAGAATTTGACCCTATCTCAATCAGGTTAGGCCTTCTCAACTTCCACTATAGGGATTCTTGGGAGTGGAGCGAGGAAATCATGGGATTGGCCTCCAGTCGTCTTAACCGTTGGAAACGAGCGGGAGAAGGGACCGGAGCTTTAGAAAATGTTCGGCGTTTACTTGACAACGACCTCGATACCCCTGGAGCTTTAGCAGCGATCGATGACGCAGTTACAAAAGGTGAAGGAGTTTCCGTAGCAGCTCAATTACTGGGAGTTGTTACCGTCAACTGATGAGGGGATCCTTTGCAAAGAGCCAGTAGAAGTCAAATTTCTCGAAGAAATCCAAAGAAGCAGCTAACCTCCACATGTACCATTGCCCTATGGCTAACATTTCAGTTTCTTTACCTGATGGGACTCAACGAGAACTCAAACAGGGAGCAACGGCTGCGGACCTAGCTTTAGATATTGGAGCTGGACTTGCTAAAGCTGCCTTGATAGCTGAAGTCAATGGGGAAGAAGCCGATTTAAATAAAGTTCTGCCTGATGGGGCGGCAGTCAGTATCGTAACTGGAGATTCTGATAAGGGATTAGAGACACTTCGCCATTCAACTGCTCATGTCCTCGCACAAGCAGTCCTTGAACTTTACCCAGGTGCAACATTTGCCATAGGACCCCCAATCGAACACGGGTTTTACTACGACTTTGCTATGCCAGAAGATGAGACTCTTACCGAAGAAAACCTTGAAGGTATCGAAGAAAAGATGAGGGAAATTATCACTGCTGACCAGGCATTCATTCGTGGGGAAGTCTCTGCGAATGAAGCACTTGAAATTTTTTCTGACCACCCCTTCAAATGCGAAATCATTAAAGTAGCTGACTCATCGGAAGTTCAGACTCCTGATGCAATAAGCTTCTATCGAAACGGAGATGGGTTCATTGACCTATGCCGTGGTCCCCACGTTCCTTCAACAGGAAAACTGCAGCACTTTAAACTCATGAATGTCGCTGGAGCATACTGGAGGGGAAATGAAAAAAACCCCATGCTGCAACGTATCTACGGGACAGCTTGGGCTAGTAAGAAACAATTGAAAGATCACCTGTTTCGTCTTGAAGAAGCAGCGAGGAGAGATCACCGAAAACTTGCCAATGAACTTGACCTTTTGAGCTTCCCGGATGAGTTGGGAGGTGGTCTGGCAGTTTGGCATCCCAAAGGTTCGCAAGTGCGGAAATTGATGGAAGACTTCAGCAGGCAGCGTCATGAAGATGGAGGTTATGAATTTGTATACTCTCCGCACATCGCCAATGCCGAATTATTCCGAACCAGTGGCCATCTTGATTTTTATGCTGAAGGTATGTACCCACCAATGGAAATGGACAATGGAGAGTACTACCTCAAACCGATGAACTGCCCTATGCACTGTCTTATTTACCGGACTGGGACAAAGTCCTACCGAGATTTACCCATTCGGCTTTTTGAGCTAGGAACCGTTTATCGTTACGAGCGTGCCGGCACTCTTCATGGCCTAATGAGGATACGAGGGTTTACCCAAGATGATGCACACATTTTCACCACAGAAGAAGGCTTGGCTGAGGAAATAGCAGGGTTGCTCGAATTCGTGATCTCTGTTTTGGAGGCTTTTGGCTTTAATGAATTTACATTTAATTTGTCAACTCGAGATCCTCAAAAATCAGTCGGAGATGTTCAAATGTGGGACCTTGCCACTTCCGCTCTCGAAGAAGCACTAGACAAACACGGGCTTTTATTTGACAGAAAAGAGGGAGATGCCGCTTTCTATGGACCCAAAATAGATATTGATGTGTCAGACGCTATCGGTCGGTCATGGCAACTTTCAACCATCCAACTCGACTTCAACCTCCCCGAACGGTTTAGCTTGAGGTACATCAACTCTTCAGGAGAACGTAAACGCCCCGTGATGATTCACAGGGCGCTAATGGGTTCTATTGAGAGACTCTTTGGTATCCTTCTCGAACATTATGCCGGAGCATTTCCTACTTGGTTAGCCCCAATACAAGTAGCAGTGCTGCCAGTCGCGAATGAGCATGAAAAGTACGCAAAAGATGTAATAGGAAAACTAGAGGCAGAGGGAATCCGATGCGAGTTCCTTCGTGCGGATAACCCGCTCGGGAAAAGAATTCGTGATGTTAAAACTCAGAAAGTCCCGTACGTGCTTGTAGCTGGTGGTGATGATACTGCTAATGGCACTGTTGGAGTTAACCCAAGAGGTAGTGAAGTAGAAAGAGATGTACCCTTGTCTGAATTTATTGGACGTTTACGGACAGAGGTAGAAGAGCGTCTATGACGACTAGTTACCAAAGCTCGAGATTAGGTCGGCTTTGGGCAGGGTGGAGAAAGCAATACGTTTCTGGAAAAGTTAACACAGGTGACTCAGGCCATCGAAATAAGACGGTATTTGAAAACATATTTGAGAGTAGCCAAGGTCCGCACGTAGATAATTACATTATTTGGGAAGGTGAGCATTGTGCAGCTGTGCTTAATCGTTTCCCCTATGTCAGCGGCCATATATTGGTATTGCCCAAACGGAAGGTCAGTGATCTTCTTGAGCTAAGCCATGATGAATATTTAGAACTGTGGGAAGGTGTTCGCCTTGCAGTAATAGCAATCAAAAAAGCCTACGGGCCAGACGGAGTCAACATTGGTGTAAATATCGGCGAAGCAGCAGGAGCGAGCATTCCTGATCATGTCCACGTCCATTGTTTGCCAAGATGGAAGGGAGACACAACCTTCCTTACCTCTGTCGCTGAGACCAGAATGATCCCTGAGACTTTGTCGTCTTCGTGGGAAAACCTTTGTGAACACTGGCCTGAATCGGTAGCATGATTGGCTCTTTATTATGTGGTGCATAGTGCAATCCGCTAATGTACCCAATTATCCGGAGTAAAGAGATAGGTATGGAAGAAAATATAGAAATTGTTGATGCATTGCCTGAAGATTTAGAAGCATCGTTTAATAGCCTTGACTACGAAATCCCAAATAATGATCGTCGGCGGATTGCAGGATTCTTGTATCTTGCTATTGGAATAGCAGCGCTCGGTCTTGGCGTGTTCGCATCAGACTCTCCCCTTGTAAATAATGGTTTTACATACGCTGGAATAGGGGTACTTTGCTTTGCTATGTATTGCTTTTTCGCATCGGCAAGTACCAGAATAGATGAAATCCAAGCTTTGGGAATCGCTGAGTCGGATGTCGGATTTACTGCAGGGCCTTCATCTGCTCAGATGATGTGGCGAGGGTGGGGTAGCAGGCCCGTTTGGCGGTTGTTACTGTATTCTAAAGAACCTCAGCCTAAGAACAGAGCATTTGTCATTGTTGATGCCGTAAATGGGCAAGTTGTTGAGAAGCTTGTGGAAGAGAATCCTGAAGATTGGAGTTAGGGGAACTTCGATGAACTCTTTCAGAAGAGCAAAGGCAGCCTATGTTCAGTGCTAGTCTTGCGCAAGTTGGTTTTGAGCTTCTTACCCAAAGGAGGCAAAGTGTTTGATGGAAATTTACGAGCTGCAGTTGACAAGATCCTAGACCCTATTGGGGAAATTCTCTGCCGTTTACGCGTTACAGCTAATGCATTGACCGTTACAGGAATTTTGATTGCTGTAGTTGGTGCAATTATTATCGGCCGCGGCCACTTGTTCGCTGGGTTTGTTTGTCTCCTCCTAACTGGAATTCCCGACGCTTTAGATGGGGCAGTCGCCAAAGCCTCTGGCACTTCCTCTGTACGCGGGGCATTTTTTGATTCCGTCAGCGACAGGATTACGGATTCACTTCTTTTTTGTGGCATTGCTTGGCATCTAGCAACCGATGAGCCAGGTCGTATCATGATGCTTCCTGTGGCTGTTATGGCTGCAGCAATGCTTGTCTCGTATCAAAGAGCGAAAGCTGAGTCCCTAGGATTCGATGCCAAAGGTGGGATTATGGAACGTGCGGAACGGTTTATCGTCCTTGCTATAGGTCTTTTGGTTGATGAGATATTAATTCCAGTCCTTTGGGTAATGCTGGTTCTCACAGGGTTTACCGCTTGCCAACGATTCTTAAAGGTATGGAAACAAGCCACACGACAGATAGACCCACCTATCGGGGGTCAAAGTTAAACGTGGGCCGAATTCATATCGCCGTAGTTGCGTATAGGTTTGGTAGTTTTCTCCTTAGAAGAATTCCGTATAGTTTGTTGAAGCCTATCCAGCGCTTCTCAGCCTCGATTGCAGCAAAATCCTCTAAGGAGCGAAGACTACTTGTAGGGCGTCACCTTTCCCGCGTCTATGGAGAAATGATTCCACCAAAGGAATTAGACAAAAAAATTCATCAGACATTTGAAACGTACGCTCGATACTGGGTTGATTCGGCGAGAATCCCGCGCCTATCAGATTTCGAAATAGATTCAGGGTTTACGGTTGAAGGGTTTGAGCACATAGAAAATGCGATGGCTACGGGTATTGGCCCCATACTTGCACTTCCGCATCTGGGTGGATGGGAATGGGCAGGACGATGGCTTATCTGCTGCCCCAAATATCAAGTCTCTGTTGTCGTAGAAGAGCAAAGCCCTCCAGAACTCTTTCAGTTCTTGATGAAATACCGACAGGATTTTGGAATGAATGTCATCCCTCTCGGCCCAAATGCCGGTAAGCAGGTAATTAAAGCCCTAAAAGCGAACCATGTGGTTTGCTTGCTCTGTGACCGCGATATAGAGGGGAACGGTATTGAAGTTAACTTCTTTGGGGAAAAGACAACAGTCCCAGCAGGGCCAGCCACTTTAGCGCTCCGAACGGGAGCCCATATAGTTCCTGTGGCGGTTTATCAGCAGGAGAGATCGCACCACGCCGTCGTTTGTCCGCCAATTACTGCCCAACGATCGGGGCGCCTACGAGACAACATCTCTGAAATCACTCAGGAATTGGTCCATGTTTTTGAAGACCTAATAAGGGCAGCACCGGAGCAATGGCATTTGATGCAACCAAATTGGGAAAGCGATCATTTGGCAATAGAAAAATTTCAGCTAGAAACAAGTGACAAAACTAATGAACCTGAGGACCCCCCGCTCGCCTTCGATATGGACTACCAATAAAGTATGCGAATCGGCATGATTAGCCCGTATAGCCTTACTGTCCCAGGAGGCGTTCAGAATCAAATTCTCGGGCTTGCGCGTGCGCTTCGTAATAAGGGGGTTGATGTTCGTATCCTTGCACCCTGTGATGGCCCTCCTCCAGATACTGGGATAACACCACTAGGGAACAGTTTGCCGACAGCTACAAATGGTTCGATAGCCCCTCTTGCCCCAGATCCGTCAGCTCAGCTCCGCGTAATTCGAGCTCTGAGAGACGAACGGTTTGAATTGCTTCATGTACACGAACCATTAGCACCTGGCCCAACTCTCACCGCTGTTGTACTGAAGCAAAGTCCTATCGTTGCTACCTTTCACCGAGCAGGACCATCAAAAACCTACGAATTCTTCAACAGGCAAGTCCGGTGGGCAGCAAAGCGCATCGACGTGAATTGTGCAGTCTCAGAAGAAGCTGCTGCAACTGCGAGAGAAGCGCTTGGGGGAAATTATGAAGTCCTCTTTAATGGCATTGAGTTAGATCGATATGTTTCAACAACCCGTCGAGAAAATACTCGAACTATTTTCTTTTTAGGGAGACATGAACCGCGCAAAGGGCTTGAAGTTCTAATTCGGGCAATGCAATTCCTCCCTGATGAGACTCGCCTTTGGATCGCATCGGACGGTCCGGATACCAGTCGTCTCCAGAAAGCAACTGAAGACGATCGCCGCATTGAATGGCTTGGAAGGATTTCTGAAGAAGAGAAGGTGAGCCGTCTCCAAAAAGCATCGGTATTTTGTGCACCTTCACTTGGGGGAGAGTCATTCGGAATTGTCCTTCTCGAAGCAATGGCGTCCAAAACTCTGGTAGTAGCAAGTGACATTCCAGGGTATTCCAAGTTAACAAGAGGTGGACAAGATGCGTTACTTTTTAAGAGCGGGGACTCAACGGCTTTGTCTCGCGTTCTCCAAATGGCTCTTTACGATCTAGGTGCATCAAAAACCATCGTAGAGTCAGCTATGTTGAGAGTTCACCAGTTCTCTATGGATGAGTTGGCAGAGCGATATATAAAGATCTACAAGAAGGCAGTAAGTCAAACGCCCATTATACCGTTAGCAAAAGGAGGGCAATTCTTCTCACAAAGAGCGCTTTATGCAAAAAACTTTAAGAAGAAATGACAAAAATCCGATAGTAGGTAAATGATTAGCAGAGGATTGGTTATCATTACATAAAGACCGAAGGGAGACTTCGTGGTCGGCACAATCATCATTATCATCGTCGTAGCGGTTGTTCTTTTATTTTTCGTACTGCAATACAACAGTCTTGTTCGTTTGCGCAACCGAACAAAAAATGCGTGGGCACAAATCGATGTTCAACTACGCCGGAGGTATGACCTAATACCTAATCTGATCGAAACAGTCAAAGGCTATGCGGAGCATGAAAAGGAAACCTTCGACGCTGTTGTTCAAGCACGAAGCTCGGCAATGGCTGCATCAGGGCCAGCCGATCAAGCACAAAATGAGAATCTTCTCGAGGGAACATTAAAGTCTCTATTCGCTCTTTCAGAGGCATATCCAGATCTGAAGGCAAATGAAAACTTTCTTGAGCTGCAAGAAGAGCTAACAAGCACGGAAAGCCGGATTGCATTCGCCAGGCAGCACTTCAATGACAGCGTTCTAGGCTATAACAACAAAATCGAAGTTTTCCCATCCAATCTGATAGCGGGCATGTTTAAGTTCGAACAAGAAGAGTTCTACGAAATAGAAGATGAAGCTGAAGGACCAGTGCAGGTCCAATTCTGATGGATCCAAAGGTAGCGGTTTTCCGAGCTACGTTTCTTTTTTCTGCTTGCGCAATAATTGATTCACTGATCCTAATAGTCATCGGCCTTGCCATCGGCATTGATGTCGCTTTCGTGATTCCTGGGTCAGTTGTCCTAGCGACTATCTGGATTTTATTTGTATATAAAAGAATCGATTCAATAATTTTAAGAAAAATTAATTCTGAACCGCTTCAACTAAAGAAACACCCTCGTTTCGTTAACCTGGTGGAAGGAATCTGCGTCGCATACGGATTCCGGAATCCAACTCTCTATATCGTTGAGGATGTTGCACCCAATATGATGATGGTTGGCCGGAATCCCCAACATAGCTATTTAGTTGTAACAACTGGACTCCTTGAGCGCGTAAGACGTACGGAACTTGAGGGACTCATAACCCATGAACTTTCAAGGTCGCGAAACCGAACCGCGTACCTAGAAGGTGCATTGGCCATACTCCTAGCTTGGCCATGGTCATTTATGCCAAATCTTGTATCAAAGCTCGGCGTAAAGTTCATAGATTCATGGGCTATCGCAGAAACAGATGTAGCGGCAGTGAGATTAACTAGGTATCCACCCGGGCTCGCAAAAGCTTTAGAAAGCATCTGTTCAGACGGGAGAGAACCTACACACAATCCAAGATTTTGTCGACATATGTGGGTTAATCCTCCAAGCGGACCATTGATAGGTGCTACTTTTTCCACTAATGACCGCATCGCTGCACTAGCAGAGTTGTAATCTCCTTTCCCAGTATCAATAGCCAAGATCTCAAAATTTAGAGATAGGATTTGTATATGGTTGAAAACAAACCTGAAGACGTCAGGATTACAGGTACGGTAAAGGTGAAACGTGGTCTCGCAGAGATGCTCAAAGGCGGCGTGATCATGGATGTGGTAACTCCTGACCAAGCAAAAATCGCAGAAGACGCAGGTGCTGTTGCAGTTATGGCCCTAGAACGTGTTCCAGCTGACATACGCGCTGATGGTGGTATAGCTCGTATGAGTGACCCTGAGATGATCGAAGCAATCAAGGAAACCGTTACGATACCAGTCATGGCAAAAGCTCGTATAGGCCATTTTGTAGAGGCTCAGGTGCTAGAAGCCTTAGGGGTCGACTATGTTGATGAATCGGAAGTTCTTACCCCTGCCGACGAGAAACACCATATTGATAAATGGGCTTTTGAAGTTCCTTTCGTCTGTGGCGCTACAAATCTAGGAGAAGCTCTTCGCAGAATTTCCGAAGGAGCCTGCCTGATTAGGAGCAAAGGGGAAGCAGGAACGGGAAATGTTGTTCAAGCAGTGCGACATCTTCGAACAATATTGGGAGATATCCGGAAGATAGGACAAGCAGACTCTGCAGAGTTATTTGATTGGGCTAAAGAGCTGCGAGCCCCCCTTCCTCTAGTGCAGGAAGTTGCGTCCACAGGTCGATTGCCCGTCCCTATGTTTTGCGCAGGTGGGATTGCGACTCCTGCGGATGCAGCCCTAGTTATGCAACTCGGAGCAGAAGCGGTTTTCGTGGGGTCAGGAATTTTCAAATCAGAGAATCCCGAGCCGCGCGCAAAAGCCATTGTCGAAGCGACAACAAATTTCACCCATCCAGAAATCGTGGCGAAAGTCAGTAGAGGCCTTGGTGGCCCTATGACCGGAATCGGAATGGATGAAATCAACATCAGGTTAGAAGATCGCGGTTGGTGAACATTGAAAGTTGGCGTTCTCGCCCTCCAAG
>CAJWET010000056.1 GCA_913031515.1 uncultured Acidimicrobiaceae bacterium
AGCTACGCCCATGCGGTTGAAAACTGTACTCAAGCTCTTTATCTTCGCGCCGGTCTTCATAGCCTTGTGGGTACTGATTTTGGAGCGATTAACACTTCGCAAAATCGACTCCACTGAAAAACCTTCTAATTGGGGGACTCCGCGATGGCCGAAAGGACACAACACAAAAGTAACAACTGATGATGGGGCGGAACTGGCTGTCGAAATATCCGGTACTCTAAGCGGTCCCGTAATCGTCCTCGTACACGGGCTCTCGGCCGACCACCATTCTTTAGGGCCAATTGCTGACAGGTTAACGGACCAGGGTTGTTGTGTCGTTGGGGTAAACCAGAGAGGTCATGGAGGATCGACTGTAGGATCCGCTGGATTTGGGCCGGAACGTCAGGGCTTAGATCTCGGTGAAGTTCTCCATACCCTCAATCTCGAAAATGTTCACCTCGTGGGGCATTCCATGGGCGGCATCGCAGCTATGTCGCTGTTAACCATGGGTCCATCGTCAGCAGGAAAAAGAGTAACCTCCTTGACGCTGCTCTCCACACTTGCGGATACAGCTGGGAACATGCGGGAACTATTTCTTGGTTTATCCGGTAGAGGCTGGTATCAGAACCTAGTAGATCATCCGGTTCATGGACCCGCATTAGCGAGGCTGGCGTTGTTTGGCCAAACACCCTCTAGACAAATGCTCGATGACGCTATGGACTTAGGTCGACGTTGCCCCGCTCCACACCGGATTGATGCTTCCCTCGGATTACTTGGATACGATATCCGAGGTTTACTCCCACTGATTGACTGCCCAACGACTGTTATCTGCGGAACTGATGACTTTTTGACTACGCATAGTGAGAATCAACGAATCGCTGACTTGATTCCATCAGCTCAAATGATTTCCGTCTCTGGTGCAGGGCACATGTTTGTTTGGGAGGAACCGGATCAGATAGTTGAGGCCATTCTCCTAAATATTATGGAACGGAAAGAGTAACTCTAAGCAACAATAGAAACAGCCAGGTTGTCATTGGTTGTTCGGACAACCAAGATGTAGGTGTCCATAATCAATCCTTCACGAAGGGTTTCCTGAGCTTTGAGTCGTTCTGAATCTTTCACAACTGCCATAAATGCGGCCTTGCTTGGAAATGCGTTAAACCAAACCTGATCCCATTGACGACCGTCACCAACTATCGTGCCTTCCACTCCGAACCATCCGGAAATTCGGACACCATGTTTCAGAGCAACTTCGGACGCCTTCTTCGTGTATTCTGCCATTTCTTCTGAAGTTTCGCCTATGACAATGTCCGAGTGAAACTTCAGAACATGTAAGGCAACTATCGGACCATCTTCCTTGGTTGCAGGATATTCAACATCTTCCCAATCAGGAAGGGAACCTTGCATGCTAGAAAGATCTACCGGCAAACACCCCATGACGATCGTTTCTTGCATTCCTGCTTCCTTATGGACGTGTTTTTTTTGAAAGTCTTCGCGTTGTTGCATCTCTACGAAAGATCGGCGAGTTGGGTATTTTACCACAGCGACCCGATCCCAATTCCGGTCATCACCTAAAAGTTTCGAATCAACATCACCGACATAAACAATTTCCGCACCCACAGCAGCGAGAGGTTCAAGTGGAGTGTAGAGATTATCCGCTTCCCGTCCAGAGACCTTTTGTGCCGCTTCATCGCCATACTGGGCGACATCATGATATTTCATCAGGTTCACCATCCATATAGGCCCATCTTCTTCCGGTGAGATGGTGGCTAGCCGGATCGCGTAGTCTCTATCAATTTGACCATATTTGGGTGATGCCATGACGGTGTCCTCTTTCGATGTGTATCCTACTCACTGGCGATAAATTCGTTTATGGTTCTTGCGAGTTCTTCGCCCTTGTCTTCTTGAAGGAAGTGGCCTGCATTCTCGACGGTTACGTGCTTTTGACCTTGCGCACCTGGGACTTTCGCGTGAAATGGAGCGTCGCCACCTTTTGTTACTGGGTCACTATCGCTGAATGCTATGAGGAAGGGTTTCGTAAATTCACTGAGTACTTCCCATGCAGCAATATTGTCCGCACTTGCTGGGTCATTTGGTGATGTTGGGACGAATGATGGAAAAATCCGGGCCCCTGCCTTATATGTATCATCTGGAAAAGGGGCGTCGTATGCTGCGATTTCTTCGGGAAGAAGATCTCTTATACACGCTGAATTTATCAAATTACCTACAGGAAATTCAGGAGTTGTCTGAGAGAATTTTTGCCATGCTAGAAAAGCTTCCGTCGCTTCACCCTTACCAGTGGGAAGCCCGGTATTGCCGACAACAACCCGAGCATAACGGTCAGGGGCAAGTGCCACGAGACGTAACCCTACTAGGCCTCCCCAGTCTTGCCCGAAGAACGTGATGGCGTTGAGATTTAAGTGGTCAAAAATTAACTCTCGCACCCATTCAACATGGCGAGCGTACGAGTAGTCGGTTTGTTTGACCGGTTTGTCACTCTTGCCAAATCCAACTAGATCCGGAACTATGACACGATGCCCTTCCTCTACCAAGAGGGGGACCATATGCCTGTAGAGGTAACTCCAAGAAGGTTCCCCATGGAGGAGGAATATGGGGTCACTGTCGCTTGGGCCTTCATCAAGATAATGAACTCGTAAGGTTCCACCTTCGGCATCGTTGATTTCGGCATAGTTTGGCTGGAAAGGGTAACCTTTTAAATCAGTGAATCTGATGTCTGGGGTTCGAAGTGTTTGCATGTTTCTCCTAATTATTCGCCTATCTCTACTCTATGCAAATCGTCACCTAGTTCAATTTCGCCCGAAAAATGTTGGGAGGCGATCTCTTTCCATTCATCTCCTTGACCAGAAGGGAATGCTGGAACGTAGTGGGTTAAAACGAGTGTATTGATTTCGGCGCGTTCCGCAGTTTGGGAAGCTTCCTCAACTGAGGAATGGTAATCGCATACATCTTGGAGACGTTGGATAGGAATATTTTCAATTACGTCCTTACGTATAGCTGTGTGAACGAGTCCTTGCGCTCCAGTACATAACTTATCTAGTCCAGCGCAAGGGATGGTATCCCCTGCTACGACAACAGCATCATTTTGGTAGTCGAAACGGAAAGCAATGGTGGGGTCAACAGGACGGTGGTCTGTAGGCTCAGTAGAAATTTTTACGTCACCTTCAAACTCAACGACACCACTTTCGATTTCAATGACATTCACAGCGGGCGGGTCGTTGAGGTCAGCGTGGTGGGCTATGCGGTAACCAATATCTGAGCTAAGAAAATGCAGAAGCCTGTCCACCGCTTCCTTTATCCCTGGAGGCCCAACAATTTGGAGAGGTTTCTGTTCTGAAAAAGTAGTGACCCAAGCAGATGTGATGACATCATTTAGGTCGGTAATGTGGTCACTATGAAGATGAGTAATCAACACCGCATCGAGCATGTTGGCGCCGCAACCCGCTGCTGCTAAACGCATAAGGACTCCTCTGCCTGCGTCAACGAGATAGTTTTCTTCACCAGCTTGTATGAGGGTGGCAGGTCCTGCCCTGTTAGGGTCTGGAATTGGTGTTCCGGTTCCGAGAAGTGTGATAGCTATCATGTTTTCCTCCTGTGCATCGGTGACGTTACTGTCTTGCGTTTTCCGCTCGTGCGTGAGCTTCTTCAGCATCAGGTGTTCTGCGCTCTGCGAGTTGAATTTCTATTTCATGCAATTCACCTGAGAATGAGAATGGGCTCTCATAATGGGAAGAGACTGCCGAGCCGTGATCGTACCCTATGCTTGCACCCACCGATGAAATCATCCGCATATAGAACGGAATCTCAACGGATCCTTCCGACTCTCCATCTATAAGTATTGTTACCTCTCCGTGCTTTCCAAACCGGCGGAATTCGGCGACCAAAGTAGAATCTCCGATTGGAACCTTGCTTGAGGACTTTACGATGGAGTGTTCGTCAAAGGAGTTATAGTCAACGACGAAATGGTCACCCTGTATGAAGGTAGAAATACCGGAGTTCTGAGTTCCTGTGGAGAAAAGGACACCTTCATCGCCCTCACTTCTGCTGATACGAGCTGTTAGATCGAAACTCCTGCCTCCAATTGCAGCACTTGCTTGACCTGGGATAGGCGACATTGGAGGCCGGTATATGTATCTGCGATTTGTTGGGTGTGGTGACCGATTTCTGAATCGGGCTCCGAACAATTCAAAGCCTCTGTCATCTAAGGGAAGAACACCATGCTTTTCAGCTTCATCCCACCACAGGTTCTGTAATTCGGTTAGTTTTTTGGGTTCTGCTGTTGCGAGGTCCTCGCATTCGGACCAATCATCGGCGAGGTTGTATAACTCCCATTGCTCGGTGTCATAATCATCACCTTGGATATGTCGGCAGACGGCCTTCCATTCTCCTGCAATGAGTGCCCTGCTACCCATGTTTTCAAAGTATTGGACCGTATTCTTAGATTCCCCATTTGCGTCTTCAAGAAGATGGGCAAATGAGTATCCAGTTATGGGTAATTGAGGAATTCCGTTATATATTTCTGGCGGTGTTATTTCTAGCAACTCATAAATAGTTGGGACTATATCAGCCACATTGGAGAACTGATTCCGCAAAGTCCCGCGTTGTTTCTCTGTTATGCCGTTGGGCCAGTGCATGATCATCGGAACGTGCACGCCCCCTTCATGGGTGTTCTGTTTATACCATTTAAAGGGAGTATTGCCCGCCTGCGCCCACCCCCACGGGTAATTGGTGTGACTATGGGGTCCTCCGATATCATCGATGCGTTTGATAGCTTCATCTGGGGTTTCAAAGATGCCATTGAAAAATTTCATTTCGTGCATGACGCCAAATGGCCCACCTTCTTGTGAAGCCCCATTGTCAGCGAGAAGAATGATGATTGTGTTTTCCAAATGCCCCGCATTATCCAGGCTTTCAACGAGTCGCCCGATTTGATCATCAGTGTGATCTAGAAATGCTGCGAATGCTTCTTGAAGGCGCGCTGCGAGTCGTTTCTGATTATCCGGGAGTTCATCCCATGGCTCAACACCGGGGTTTCTCGGGGCTAATTGCGTGTTCGGAGGTATCACCCCTAGGTCCAGTTGTTGCTTAAACCAACGCTCACGAAAGATGTCCCACCCTTCATCGAAGATGCCGCGGTACTTTTCTAAATATTCGGAAGGCGCTTGGTGCGGTGCGTGGGTAGCCCCAAATGGTAAATACGCAAAAAATGGTCTATCTGGCCGAATACCTTTTGAGTCGGAGATCATTTCTAGCAACCTGTCAATCAGATCTTCGCTTACGTGATATCCCTCTTCAGGTTCTGCTGGTGGCTCAACGGGATGATTATCACAAACAAGGTCTGGATAAAACTGGTCTGTTTCTCCTTCGAGGAATCCATAGAACCGGTCGAATCCTCGCCCCAGCGGCCATTGCTCGAAAGGACCTGCGGCCGAGCATTGGTCCATCGGAGCTAAATGCCATTTGCCGGTACAGAACGTCGCGTAACCTTCCGCTTGGAGCACCTCAGCAATTGTTGCTGCTTGATTAGTAATGTGGCCAAGCATATTGGGGAACCCGGTTCGAAAGTTAGATACTGACCTCATTCCTACTGCATGCTGCGATCGCCCAGTGAGCAGTGAAGCTCGGGTGGGCGAACACAGAGGCGTTACATGAAAATTCGTGAACTGCAGTCCGTTAGCGGCCAGACCATCCATGTTTTTTGTATCGATAGATGACCCGAAGCATCCAAGTTGAGAAAATCCCGTGTCATCCAAAAGGATCAGAACAATGTTTGGAGCGTCTTCCCCAGGGTGGTTTGGAGTCTCAAACCATGGCTCTGAGTCTTCTAGTGTTCTCCCTATGATCCCCTGAAAATCAGCTCTCTCAGCCGGTGATTTTGGCATTCATGTTCCCCAATTTGTTTTATTTGACTCTATAACTGAAACATTACATATATCCAAGTGAGGGAAATATTTAACTAACCACCGTTGAAAGGTCCCTAATAGTGCGACTGCAGTTACTGATTTGGAAATGTGGGTATTTGAGATTGAAGGCATCAGCGAGTTTCTGTATCTGAGTGCGGTGCATTCCCGGCATTAACACGTCTGTTCTTGATTTGTATACGACGAAGATACTTTCCGGTGGAAAGAACCCGAGCACTTCATCCTCAGGTGCTTTCCCCTCTCCTCCATTACGGATACTAACCCCATCAATGGGCTTAGCCCTACCCGCGCTCAACCTGTACCAGATGAATTCAAAAACCGAACTGAGGGAATCTCTGACAAGATTGACCTTGGAACCGGGAACGGCCGTCCACCATACAGGAATTTCTGAAATAGAAAAGTTATTCCGATATGCGAGATCAAGGATTTCTGCGTCTTGCGCAAACCCTTTGACCTTTGAAAATGAAAATAATACCTTTGCCGCAGGGCTTTGGTACGCCTTAAATCCGCACTGAGTATCTGAGACCTTATATTTCGTTACCATACGTAAGAAAAGTGAAAACCCGATTGTTACGAGTCTTCGGGTACTTGAAACTCCTTGAGTTTTTGATCCTTCAACAGCACGAGATCCAATAACGATGTGGCTTACCGTAAGCCCCCTTATAGCTGGTTCTATTGCTGATAGGTCAGTGGCCATATCAGCATCCATGGTAATTATCAGAGGAGAGCTAGCAGCTGCTACACCTACCCGAAGAGCGCTGCCCTTTCCTTTATTACTCGGTAAGGTGATCACTTTCCCTAAGGGAAACTGGTGATCAACTTCCATTTGGCAAATACCACTCGTGCGATCAAGACTTCCATCATCGACGATAATCAGCTCAATGTCCTCAGCCGGTATGTCTAAAGTACCTATCTTTTGAAGAAGTGGAAGGATTCTCTCTTCCTCATTAAAAGCGGGAACAACTATAGAAATTTTTGCTTCACTTTGAAAAAGAAAATGAGAATCGGTCACGCTTGAACTCTATTTCAAAACCGGAATCTCAATAGCGGTGAGGATAATGCCTTGAGTCAGTCCAAATCTTCCCAAAAGCTCCCTTACTGGACCCGCCTTACTTATCGAAACGGCAAATGTTTGGTTTTCTGCAGTAAAGGTTACATGGGTATCACGAAACCCTAACCATTCTTGGGTAACCGAGTACCACGCTTTATATGTTGCTTCTTTAGCGGAAAAAAGAAGCTTTCCGGGGTGAAGCAAGACTTTCCCTCTAGTCGCATGGACCCAGGTTATTTCTTCATCATTACCTATTCTTGATAACACATTCTGTGGTAAAGGTTCATCCGTTTCTGCGTCAAGACCCAAAGATAGCATTTCCGATTCTGGCGCTATTGCTGCAGCCGCGTAGTTGCTCGTGTGCGTTATTGATCCCACTACCCCATCAGGCCATAGTGGCTCATCTTTATTTCCAGAAAGCACTGGAACTGGATTGAAACCACGTTGTTCCATGGCTATACGAGCACATTTTCGGCCACTAACGAAGTCCCATCGCCGCTTATCGGAGACTTCTCCTAGTATCTTCTCTTCTTCAGGCCAGAGATAGGATTCATCGAGAGCGGCCCCGCGAATCTCGTACGTAAACGTTGTCGTAGAAAATAGGCTAGGCAGTGTTGTATCCATATTGTGGATCGTACTCTACAGTGACTGGATGGAAAGTCGCCCTTTCCCATCTATCTCCGATTAACTTGAAGCCCGTTCGTTGAGGATCTGATTGATGGCTTTTCCGTCAGCTTGCCCATCAGTAGATTTCATGATTTGGCCAACAAAAAAACCTTGCACCTTCTTTTCTCCGCCGCGAAACCGTTCCCATTCATCAGGATGATCAAGAATAAGTTGATCTATAAGTGTTTCCAGCTTCCCTGTGTCAACAGCCTCTAGACCAAATTGAGCTGCAACGTCTTGTGGATTCCCACCTTGTTGAACGAGCTCGCCAAGGACTTTTTTAACCTGCGTACTCGTCAACTCAGCATTCTCCTCCATCTCGACCAGCCCTGCGAATGCTTTAGGAGTAAGTTCTCCCAACCCGTCCGAAAGGTTGTTAATCAGATGCTTAACAACTATTTGAGGTGTTGCTCCCGCGTCAATAGTTTCTGACGCGAATCCGTCATGGTTTCGCTCAACTACCAGCGCAATTTCTGTAGGACTCATTCCAGTTAAAACTGCAAGATTATTTCGCCGCTCAGAAGGAAGACTCGGCAACCCTTGATCAACCATGTCAATCGTTTCAGGTTTTGGGTTAAGAGGCACCAAATCTGGCTCTTGGAAATAGCGGTAATCCTCAGCATCTTCTTTAGAGCGACCTGAACGGGTTCGACCGGCGCTTTCATCCCAATGACGTGTTTCTTGAGAAGGAGTCTCTCCATTCTGGTATAGGTTGATATGGCGGTTCGCTTCATACTCTATTGAGCGCCCAAGGGACCTAAGCGAATTCACATTCTTTATCTCACACCTTGTCCGTAATTCCTCTTCACCCGCCATACGAACAGAAACATTGGCATCTACCCGAATTGAACCTTCTTCCATCTTTGCATCAGAGACCTCTAGCGCGAGCAAAATACCTCGAAGTTCCACGACGTACTCTTTTGCTTGATCGATACTACGGATCTCGGGACGGCTTACAATCTCGATTAGGGGAACGCCAGCCCGATTGTAATCTACTAACGAATAATCAGCCCCAGATATCCTTCCCGTACTTCCTATATGGACTGTTTTACCTGTGTCTTCTTCTATATGCGCCCGCTCGATTCCTATTTTCGCTCCACTGGGTAATTCCAGATAACCATCCGTATTCGTTGGTTGATCGTATTGGCTGATTTGGTAGTCCTTGGGCATATCAGGGTAAAAGTAATTCTTTCTAGCAAATACTGAACGATTTACCTCACAGTTGAGAGCTCTGCCCACTTGCATAGCAGACAAGACAGCTTTCTCATTCAC
>CAJWET010000057.1 GCA_913031515.1 uncultured Acidimicrobiaceae bacterium
GACTCTTTGCATCCATACTTCTCCTCCGTGTCCGCCATATTCTTTTGGAACTGTTACACCGGCATACCCAGCGTCATATAGTTTTTTTTGTCGTTTCTGACAATCAAAATGGTGCTGATTCTCTTTCTCCTGGTCGGGCATCCAATGAAGGGTCGTAAATGGTTTCTTCTCCTCAATGGGGTCAATATTTTCTGCGAGCCATTTTCTAGCTTCCATACGATATTGCTCTTCATGGCCTTTGTTCTCTGAAGTCATTACTGGGATTCTATGGTGAAGAACAGATTTGTAGCGAATATCGTGGAAGAAGGAAAGAGAAAGTTGCAATGGAGACATTCCCACGACAACACGCGAGAACACGAAGATTCACGGTGGGAGCACCGCGATCATTCGCTATTGCACCGAATACAAACAGCATTAGTTATTTACAATCTTTGTCAGGAAGTGATCCCTCTAACAAAATCTGGATTCATGAACCTAATTCGCAAACCTCATCGCTTCTCGTTGATCCGGAGAGTTTAAATCTTCAGGGTGAAAAACGTGAGATCTCTGAAGAAGAGCGGTCGCGAAGAGAGCGGGTTCGAGAAATTGGATCTGGAATTGTCTCATACAGCTCGAGCGTCGAATCTCCCAATATAGCCTTTACCTTGGATGGCGCACTGTACACCGTGAACTCAGAAACGAGAGAAATTACTGTATTTGAAACTCATAACAGCGTGTTCGACCCTCGAATAAATCCTGATGGTGGTCTTGTCGCTTACGTGTCGGATGGGGATTTGCGGTATGTCGATTCCTCCGGAAATGACATGCTGGTAATAGGAAGTGAGAACCAGAACAGGTCATATGGCGTAGCAGATTTCATTGCGGCTGAGGAGATGGGCCGGAGAAGGGGTCACTGGTGGTCACCGCGCGGAGACCGGCTTCTCGCAACTGAGGTGGACAACTCTAATGTTCTCACTTGGCATATTCTCAATTCATCTGACCCTAACTCCTCTCCAAAGTCACTACGGTATCCAAAAGCAGGAACCAACAATCCGGAAGTAAAGCTAGGGGTATACACGCTAGAAGGAGCTGCGCTTCCTATTGATTGGAGCCTGTCAGCCTTTTGGGAATATCTCGTCAATATCCAGTGGACTGAAGAATCGACAATCTATTTAACAGTTCAAACCCGGAACCAAAAATCTATGGGAATTTTAAGAGTGGATTCCAATACTGGATCAGTTGAAGAAATATACCGATGGAACGACAAGTGCTGGGTAGAGATCATTACTGGAGCTCCAAAAGTTATTGGGGAACGGATCATTACCGTTGAGGATCGGGACGACGCAAGATCGCTGGTGATAGATAATCAGCCAATATCAGGTGATGATCTCCAAGTACGATCCCTAGTCCACTGTAATGAACAAGGTGTTCTTGCTGCAGTCAGCACAAACCCATTGGAACAACACATTATGCACTTTGATTTCGAAGGAAAGAGAACTGCTTTTACTGAGGACCCTGGAGTCCACGACGCTGTCTCTAATGGAGCGCTCACAGTGATCCAATCCCGAAACATGGATGTTCACGGAGTCAAAACAACAATCTTTAAAGGAAACTCCCCTATTTCAGAGATTCAAGACCTCTCGGAAGAACCAATCATCTCTCTCAACACGAATTTTCATCGCCTAGGGAATAGAAGGCTTGAAACAGTTGTCCTATTGCCCCAAAATCATGACGGCACCGAGGGTCTTCCGGTTCTCCTTGATCCTTATGGAGGCCCGCATGCGCAACGAGTACGTTATGCGCAGGGCCTGTTTGGGGTTTCCCAGTGGTTTGCTGATCAAGGTTTCGCTGTCATTGTCAGCGATGGTCGGGGAACTCCGGGTCGCTCTCCTTCATTTGAGAGACATGTATATGGAGATCTCGCAACTGCTGCCTTGGAGGATCAGGTTGCTGCACTATCAGCAGCAGCGGAAATCTACACTTGTCTTGACCTTGATCGGGTCGGGATTCGGGGGTGGTCATTTGGCGGCTACCTGGCTGCTCTAGCGGTGTTGAGGAGGCCAGACATCTTCCATGCTGCTGTAGCAGGGGCCCCAGTGACAGACTGGGAGCTGTACGATACCCACTACACCGAACGCTACCTAGGGCACCCACTTCACAACCCAGAGAATTATGAAAACACAAATCTATGCAACGAAGCTCACAAGTTAGAGAACCCCTTGCTTCTAATCCATGGTTTAGCTGATGATAACGTTGTCGCAGCCCACACTTTCCAGCTTTCCCAAGCTCTTTTAGAGGCTGGGAAACCCCATGAAGTTCTTCCGCTTTCTGGCGTCACCCATATGACTCCGCAGGAAACTGTCGCTGAAAATCTTTTACGAATACAGTTAAGGTTTCTACAGAAATCACTTGGTATCAATGACAAGGAGGGTAAATGAGTGGTCCATTGGATGGCATGAGAGTCATTGAAGGTTCTGCGTTCGTCGCCGCACCCTCCGGTGGGATGGCGTTAGCCCAGCTTGGTGCCGAAGTCATTAGATTTGATCCAATTGGTGGAGGGTTGGACCATCGAAGATGGCCCTTGACCGAAGATGGGGTATCGCTTTACTGGGCTGGACTTAACAAAGGGAAAAAATCGATTCAGGTTGATCTTAAGTCTGAGAAAGGGCACGAACTTTTGCAAGCTTTAATATCCGCCCCTGGTGACGATGCAGGTTATTTCCTCACGAACTTCCCAGCCAAGGGCTGGCTGTCCTACGACAACCTTCAACAAAGTCGTGAGGATCTCGTCATGCTAAATGTTATTGGGAACCATGATGGAACGACCGCCCTCGATTACACCGTGAATTCAGCTATGGGTTACCCCGCAGTAACCGGACCTGAGGGGTATGACGGAGTTATCAATCATGTTCTACCTGCGTGGGATCTCGTGTGCGGACAAACCGCAGCAATGGGTCTGCTCGCCGCCGGACGCCACAGAGACCGAACAGGGGAAGGCCAATTTCTCCAATTGGCATTGAGTGACGTGGCACTGTCAGCCGTCGCCGCCCTAGGGCATATAGCGGAAGCGCAAATCCTTGGCTCAGAGCGTGAACGAATTGGAAACGAACTCTACGGTGCACTGGGCCGAGATTATGAAACTTCTGACGGGCGTCGTGTCATTGCCGTAGCCATAACTCACAAACAATGGCAATCCTTGTGTTCTGCTTGTGAGATGACAGAAGCCATGGAACAACTCGCAACTCAAGAAGGGCTTGATTTATCGGGGAATGAGGGCGACCGGTTCAAAGTCCGAGAACGTATCCACCCGCATGTAGAAGCATGGTGCCAGAAGAAGAGCTTCGATGAAATACAAAAAGTTTGGGATGATCTCGGCGTGTGCTGGGGCCCATATCAAACATTCAAGGAACTCGTAACGCATGACAAACGAGTCTCAGAAGCCAACCCCATGTTTGCAACAATTAGTCAATCTGGTATCGGAGAATACCTTGCACCGAGTAGCCCTCTCGACTTCCAAAGGATAGGCCGGATAAGCCCCTTACCGGCGCCTCGTTTAGGGGAACATACCGATCAAATCCTTGAGGAAATACTTGGTTTGACTAGTGCTGAAATAGGTAGATTACGCGAATCAAAAGTTATCCAATGAAGCTATTTTCGATGCAACATGACTAATTTTGAGTCTCTCATAGATGAATCTTTTGTGGAGGATTTTTGGCGAGATGGTTTTATTGTTCTCCGTGACGTAATTAACCCCAATCTGGTCCTATCTATGGAAGGACCGATTAAGAGGGTTATTTCCAGTAACAGCACGGATCTCACTGAGTTAGGGTCCATTGTCGCCCCTAACAGTGTTCTTTCTGATCCTAATATTTCTTCATCCGAGGGTTCAGGCCGGTTCGTTGCTGGAACCGATCATTGGATCGATGATGAAGATTTTGCGGATTTCGCCTGTGATTCTGTGATCCCTCAGATTGTCGCCCAAATCCTTCGGAGCGATTCTGTGTGGCTTTATGAAGATTCTGTCTTGGTCAAGGAACCGAACACGGCGGAGGAAACAGCTTTCCATCAGGATCTTTCTTATTTCCATGTCTCTGGTGAGCAGGTTTGCACCGTGTGGGTGCCTTTGGATTTCTCTTCACCTGATACCGGAGCTATTCGTTTCGTCAAAGGATCCCACAAAGACTTAACCCCATATAGGCCGAACTGGTTTGTTTCAGATGATCCTCTACCTAATACCGAAGGAGAGCGAGTTCCAAACATACCCACTGATGTCGTTTCATCACCGACTTTGTCTCTTGGTGATTTGACCATCCATCATGCCCGTACCCTCCATGGGGCCTCCGCGAACCGTTCTTCAGACCAGTCTCGGAGGGCAATATCTATTCGGTACTGCGGAGATGATGCGCGCTACTATCTTCGCGAGGGTGCTCCGTTAAAGCCACATCATGAAACGGTTTCAGATGGTGATCTTCTTACTCACGAGCGTTGCCCAAAGGTCTGGCCTCGTACCTAGCTATTCAAATGCGAACGAACTTCTCCCAATAAGCTGATTGTCTCGATTGCTGATTCTTGTGGGATTGTCATACACCTGCATGTGACATCTGTGAAACCAAGTTCTTTGTAGGGTCGTAATTGCTCTGTGGCTTGTTCAGGGTTGCCGACAATCACGGCATCTCGTTGCATGCCCCTATACCCCTTCTCGATGAGCTGATCACCAAGTTCCATTGCCTTATTTCCATCTTTGAGGACTATCACATCTTTGCGAATAACTGGCCTGGGTTGCTTATTATGCTCTGCACAAGATTCAAGATAGTGCTCTAAAAACTCCTGAGCTTTAGAAACATTTAGGAACGGGGCCGCATACCAGGCATCTCCTATGCGGGATGCTCTGCGAATCCCTTCCCTGCTGGTGCTTGCTCCGATCCACCATTCGATATTCTGCGTTGGGACAGGGTTGACCTGAAGGTCAGAGTCGCCGTCTATTACATTCTTTGCAAAGAGCGATTTGATTGTTGCGACACTTTGTTCCAAGTCAACGCCTCTCGTTTTTATGGAAGCTCCCATGGTCTTAAAAATTGCTTCACCATCTCCAACGCCAGTCTGGATTACGAAAGTTGATTTCGTTAATGCCGCTAACGTGCCAACTTGCTCTGCCACCAAAACAGGATTCCAAAGAGGAAGAAGAAATAAGCAACCCACGGGACCGGCTTGCCATTCTGCCAGCAACCGACCGAGCATGGGGACATTCTGGAAATAGTTCATTGGAGTTAAATGATGGTCACCAAGTGAAAGTAAATCTAGCTTTGCTTGATTAGCAACTCTTGCACGCTCAATAATCGATTGTGCTCCTACTTGGGGATCGGATTCGAATGAAGCAGATGATATAGAAAGTCCTACCCTCATGAAAATCCTTATGGATGGCGAGAAGGAAGGACTTCTCTCTTAGGAGGTAACTCAATTGGGTGGTTTAACCAGATTCCAATATTTTCTCCTGAACGACCATCTGGCCCTTCGTCATATAGCTCTAGCATGAGATCAGCTATCTGGTTGGGTTTCATCCACATATTTGTAACTTCTTGTGACATCTCGCGGTTGAATTTTGCTGAAGCGTATCGGATCATCGCTGAGTCGGTTGCGTCCATGCAGAAGGCGTTTACACGTATTGAGTCTCCCACTAGTCGTTTCGCCCAGCTTTGGGTAAGGCCATTGATTCCCCATTTTGAAGCGTCATAAACATCCATCCGAGTGCCACCACCGGTGGCGAATCCGGGTGGAGGGCAGATATGGTCTGTAGCGATATTGAGAATGAAACCATCACCATTCGCCACAAGGTGCGGAATCGCCGCGCGCCCCGTTAGGAACACTCCTTTTAGGTTAGTGTCTACGAGTAAGTCCCAATCCGCGACTGTCTTCTCTTGAGTATCTTCGACTGGGTCGGTGGAACGCCAAATCCCCGCGTTCGCTATTACTATGTCCAATCCGGAGAAATGAGAGTTTGCCCCGTCGACAAATTCGAAGATCTGATCGGGATCTCTTACATCTACGGCATCGGCATGGATCTGAGCTCCGGTCTCTTCAGCGATTCTTCCTGCCACATCATGGATAGTTTCTTGAAGGTCACATAGCGCAAGGTTGGCACCTGATTCGGCTAGTCTTATCGCCATTCCCTCACCTATTCCAGATGCTGCGCCGGTAACTAGTGCCGTCTTTCCTGATAGTGCAACCATTCTCGCCTCCACTTTCTCTATTGCCTTTATAGCGCGATTCGAAGCAAATTTCTTTTTCAATAGCGGTGAAGTCTTTTCCCTATAGAGGATCTATGATCACAACATGATTGAACAGCATATTGGAATCGAAACTTCTGAGGGCCGGATGGAGACTTTCGTTACTTTCCCTGAGGAAGGCGGTCCTTTCCCAACCATTTTCTTTTTTATGGATGCGCCGGGGAAGCGTGAAGAGCTGCATGTCATGGCGAGGAGAATTGCTACGACAGGGTATTACGTGATGTTGCCAAACCTCTATTACAGGACTACGGACCATTTCGAGTTAGATTTTGAAACGAGAAGCAATTGGGATGAAATGTTTGAATTGATGTCTAGTATTGGGAACCGAATGGTTGTTCGAGATGCGCTCGCAATGATTGAGCTAGCTAATTCCGATCCTAACGCAGATGCGCAGAGCGCGGGGTGCGTCGGGTACTGCATGAGCGGCCCTTTCGCTTTATCTGTAGCTGCTGCGTACCCTGAGAGAGTTAAGGCAGCAGCTTCAATCTATGGAGTACGACTCGTAGCCGATGCGTCTGATTCTCCACATCTCGGCTTCAACCAAACCAGCGGGGAAATTTATATTGCGTGTGCTGAGTTCGATGATTACGTTCCGCTTGACATGGTCACCCAGGTTACAGAGGAATTGAGTAATTCTTCTGCGAAAGGTCGCGTTGAGCTCTATCCGGGCGTTCATCATGGTTTTGCTTTCCCCGATAGGGGGGATATTTATAACAAAGATGCCGCAGAGCGACATTGGGAACGTATCCATTCACTGTTTGATAGGAATTTAAAATGAGTGGAGACATTGAAGTTTCTGTTGGTGAAGACTTCGTCGCTACCGTAGAAATCTGCAAACCCCCTAATAATTTCTTCAGCACCAATTTAATTAGCGGCCTTGCAGATACCTTCGAGCGGCTTGATCAGGATGATGCTGTGAGGGTATCGGTGCTCTGTTCTCAGGGGAAACATTTCTGCGCGGGAGCAGACTTCTCAGGTGATTCTGAGGGTAACGATACATTAGGTCTCTACGCAGGTGCAGTAAGAATCTTCCGATGTGCTAAACCAATCATTGCGGCTATCCAAGGAGCAGCTATCGGTGGGGGTCTGGGTTTGGCCTTAACTGCTGATTTTAGGATTGCCGCTCCAGAGTCGCGATTTAGCGCAAATTTTGCAAGGCTTGGTTTCCATCAGGGTTTCGGCTTGAGTGTGACATTACCTGAGTTGGTTGGCCAACAGGTAAGCAGGGAAATGTTCTTTACGGGAAGAAGGGTAAAGGGTGAAGAGGCGCACGGACTTGGCTTGTGTGATCAGCTGGTTCCCCTTGAGCAGCTTCGCGTCACCGCCCTCACTTTTGCGCAAGAAATTGCGAAGTCAGCACCGCTGGCTGTTGAATCTATCCGAAAAACGCTGAGAGGGGACTTGGCTGACAGAGTTGAGGCCATAACACTCCATGAAGCAGCAGAGCAAGCCCGCCTAGTCCAAACCGAGGATTGGAAAGAAGGGGTCGAAGCTTCTGCTCAGCGGAGAGATCCGTTCTTTCGAAGAAAATAGCTAGAGAAGCGAAGAATCTGGAATCCAACTTCCATGTGCCCCGTAAGGGACTCTTCTGGGAAGATGGACGACTGCAACAGGGTCAGCTTCAAAATCTTGTGCATCTACGATTATTAACTTTGAAGAATTTGATTCTTCATTGTGGACGATTGCAATAACCCATCCTTCATCTTCTCCGTAGGAATTAGGGTCGGCAGCAAAGACTGGTTCTCCACCTCTCACATTTTCTCCGAGGTGATGTTCCCAACAGGCACCAGTGTGGAGATCATATTTCCACAAGGCGGAACCATATACTGGTTCTTCACTATTCCCTTCCCCAGCCATAGCCATCAAATATCCAAATCGTGCATCCAAACCGACAACTTTGTCTGCAACTCTTCCAAAATCCCCCGGTCTGTCATCAATTTGTTCTTCAGTTATCGTTCCTAAAGACAAATCAATGGTCCACCGCCAAAGTCGCCCTACTTCTGCGTAGTCATCTGAGCTTGAACCAAAAGCTTCAGGTTGGCGTGAAACATGAATAACAATCTTTTCATCATTGTCATAAGCGTTGACGGGATGAAAAACGTAACACGGGTCAATCTCGAACCAACGAACATCTGCATTTGCTCCATTTCTTGGCATTACTCCGAGACGGGCTCCGGCGGAGGGGTTAAATCCAAATGGCACTCCGGTTTCCAGTAATGAAAGATCCAATACCAATGGTAGGTCCATGAAAATCACATAGTTTCGGGTCACGTTAAAATCGTGCATCATCACCATGTTGGGAATCTCTATACCTTCAGATTGAATCAATTCCCCTTCGGGACTAATCCGAAGGTAAGTGAGGAATGGTTGTTCAAATGAAAAATAACTGAATGCAAGAAGTTCACCTGTCTCTGGACAT
>CAJWET010000058.1 GCA_913031515.1 uncultured Acidimicrobiaceae bacterium
GGTGGTCCCCTCTCATTTTCTCAAGGGTCTGTGCATCGGTGCTATATCCGGTCTTTGTCTTCTTTTGGGGGGTTAATCCAAGATTCTCAAACAAGACGACTTGAAGCTGCTTTGTAGAATTAACGTTAAATTCTTCACCCGCTTGCTCATGAATAACTTTTTTGAGTTGCTCCGTCTGATCAACTAAGTCATCTCGTAGTGCAGTTAACCTTGAAACATCGACACCTATCCCGAGATGCTCCATTTTCGCCAATACGCCAATAAGGGGAATTTCAATTCCTTGATTCAATTCGGATAATCCTTGTTGATCCAACGCCTCAGTGAGCGGTAGACGAAGCAAGTCCGAAAGTATCGCTTCTTCGGCAGCTAGTTGCCACGGTGATACTGCTGAACCACTTAGGTCCAACTGCCCGTCTGGGGCCTCTTCCGCGCTGGCAAAAGTTACATCCGCGTATTGGGCAGCTAACTCCTTTACAGAATACCTAGCTTCAGCTGGATTAATCAGATAAGCAGCTATTTGAGTATCGAGCATGAGATTATTAATGGAAATACCTTCCGATAACATCTCGCGAATAGTTCCTTTGGTGTTATGACCTACAACGCCTTGGCTACCATCGAACAATTCTTGAAGAGATGAACGAACCTCTTCAGAAGCACAAAGTTCTCGCGTCAACGAGATGACTTTCCCTTCATGTGAGTTTTCAACGAGGCAAATTCCCTTCAAGCGCTTTGACCCTCCATCGTTATCCCACGACCCAGAAATTGGTATTGGTTCTTCCACTTCTTTGATGGCCGTGAGGGCTTCTACTGCATCTATCGGCGATGTGATCTCCGTTATTTCTATGCTCGGCAGTATCCGTAGAGAAGTAGCTTCACCGAGTTCTACATCAAATACATCACCAAGACGACTGAAGATTGTACGCAGCTCTAACGTTTCAAAAAATTGTTTTACTTCGTTGTGATCGACTGGGTTGAATTTGAGGTTTTCAGAGCTAACTCCCAACGGAACATCTCTTATAAGTTCCATGACTTCAGTGTTTGTCCGCACCGTAGCTTCGTGCTTCTCGAGGTTCTCACGGAGTTTAGGCTTGTGATCCTCCAGCGAATCAAATATTCCATCTAGATTCCGGTAACTGTTAACAAGCTTTGCTGCTGTTTTCTCCCCAACTCCAGGCACTCCTGGTAGGTTGTCTGACTTGTCTCCTCGAAGAGCTGCATACAGCACATAGTCTTGAGGTAACACTCCTGTGCGCTCACGTATTCCACTCTCGTCGTAGAGAACGTAATCGGAAACACCTCTCCTGTTGTATAGAACCTGTATATACGGGTCTTCGACCAATTGGTAACTATCCCTATCTCCTGTCACAACAATGGCATGGACTGAATTATCTCGTGATTGGGAAGCTAATGTGGCAAGGACATCATCTGCTTCATAGCCTTCTTTTTCAACTGTCAGAATTCCTAAAGAAGGTAAGATTTCTTTTATGAGGGCTAATTGTTGGTATAAGTCATCCGGAGCTTTTTCGCGTCCGGCTTTGTAGGTCGGTATTCTTTCGTGTCTGAATGTAGGGGCAGGAAGGTCAAAGGCCACGGCGATTCCTTCTGGTTGATGATCCTTCATCAGGTTGATCAACATCGATGAGAAGCCATGTATTGCTCCAGTTGGCTGGCCCGTTGATGTTCGCATATCAGCTTCTCGCAATGCAAAAAAGGCTCTGTAGACAAGAGAATTACCATCTATTAGAAGAACCTTTTCCATCTTTAGAACTTAGCCACTCCGATGGGTTCATGAGGGTATTGGACGGTGAATTGTCTTCTAGCCCGTGCGTCTGCTTTATTTACTTGCTGAAATCTGGTCTAGAAGTTGATTTTGTAGGTCCTCGATCTTAGCGATCTCCGTTTTGAGGTCTGTAAGATGACGCTGCATAGATTCAGGATGCTTTCGGGCTTCACGGTACTCTTTATCAGCGATCGGAGTTTCCGAGACAAGGGATCGTATTCGGGCATCTTCAGCTTCGTCAGTGAGAGACGCCAATTGCTCCTCAGTAATCTGTAGATCGACCTGTAAACGTTTCAACTGTTGACTCGTATCTACGAGACGACTCTGTAAAAGCTTCTTTCCCACAGTTGCATCTTAGTTGATGCCGTCGATAACCTTGCTCGGCCATGTAGGAGTAACGGAAAGCGCGAAATCTTCTTAAATGGTGCCCGGGGCGGGACTTGAACCCGCACTCCCCGAAGAGAAGGGGATTTTGAATCCCCCGCGTCTGCCAATTCCGCCACCCGGGCAGGTTTTTGCACAATAGTGTGTCGATGCAGCGTACCGCGCTACTAGTAAAACAAGTTCAAAAATAGATTATTTGTGGGTTCTGGCGTTTCCATGGTTAATATCCATATACAGAAAGGCAATCCGTATCAATCGCTATTCCTATTGGTTCCCTGATCTAGTCTTGTAGTAGCGAAGGCTTCTGAAAACCATGACGATGACTCCGAAAGAACTGAAAGAACTCGTTAGAAAAGTTCTCATGCACTCAAAAGAAGTGACTAGTGTTGTATCACCTTCCGATATGCCAGAGATGGGTTGCACACTATGATTGTTTTTACCTACCCAGGGCAAGGGTCACAGAAGACAGGTATGGGAAGCGAGTGGATCAACCACCCCTCTTGGGAACTTGTTGAGGAGGCCGCTGACTTGACTGGAAGGGACCTGACCGCTCTCCTGCTTGAAGCAGATGATGAAGAGTTAACCCAAACCCGTAACGCTCAACTGGCCACTTTTCTTGTTTCTATGGTTATCTTTGACGCTGTTCAACGGACAGGTATAGATGCCGCAGCGCACGCTGGGCACAGCCTTGGGGAGTACTCGGCGTTAACTGCATCGGGGTCACTTGACTTTGAAGACGCCGTGAGTCTTGTATCCGAGCGTGGAGAAGCCATGCAGGTATGTGCAGAAACTCATGAGGGGACGATGGCAGCCATACTTGGCCTTGACGATGATCTTGTGGAAAGCGCATGCCATAGAGTTGACGATGATGTGTGGGTTGCGAACTTTAACGCCCCAGGGCAGGTAGTTATAGCTGGATCTCCTTCAGGAGTAGAGGCCGCTTCGGTCGTAGCGAAAGATATCGGCGCGAAACGTGCTATGCGGCTCCCGGTTTCAGGGGCTTTCCACACACCATATATGGAGCCCGCGAGGGATCGGCTCCGAAAAGCTATCGACAGGATAGATTTCCGTGCACCTGATCGCCCTGTCTATGCAAACGTTGATGCCCTAGGCCACGAAGTCGGTGACGACTGGCCCGCTCTTCTGTCTTCACAATTAACCAGCCCAGTACGTTGGCGACAGACCCTTCACCAATTGGAGAGAGCCGGATTTACAACATACATCGAAATTGGGCCAGGTGCAGTTTTAACGGGGATGGCAAAAAGAACCGTTAAGGACGCCACCCTCCTTACTGTTAATTCGCCAAATGATATCGATACCCTGCTCGAACATGTTTCTGGACAGCAAGCGTCTTCTTCGGAAGCCCTTGAAGGCGAGCATCTTTTCGCAACTGAACGTTTAGTGGTGAGTCCATGTGCTGGAATTTTTATCCCCTCGGATGATGACTTTACCGGACAAAACATTAACACTGGCCTTCTCCTAGGCCATGTCAACGATACGGAGGTTCGTAGTCCATTCTCAGGAGAACTGCAGGGCTACCTAGCTGTAGATGGTGAACGGGTGACCGCAAGTCAACCCATTGCCTGGCTGCGAGCAATAAAATGACCGACCGACTAAAAGGAATGGCAGGTATACGAATCTCCGGATGGGGAGTTGCCCTTCCGGAGAAAGTCGTTACAAACGAAGATTTATCTAAGACACTTGATACGAGTAACGAGTGGATCCTGGAACGGTCAGGAATCGCAGAAAGACGTATAGGTGGAACTACATCTGGACTAGCGGTAGAAGCCGGGAAACTCGCTTTAGAGTCAGCTGGATTAGAACCTCATGACATTGACCTTCTGATCCTTGCTACAACAACTCCAGATGATCAAGTACCTGCAACTTCTAGCAAAGTCCAACATGAGCTAGCTTTAACATGTGGGGCCATGGACGTAAATGCCGCTTGTAGCGGCTTTGTATATTCTCTGGTTGCTGGTTCAGGATTTCTTCATGCAGGATGTAACCGGATTCTAGTCATTGGATCTGAGACCCTTTCTCGTTTCACTGACTGGCAGGATCGTTCGACTGCGATTTTGTTTGGGGATGGAGCTGGAGCGGTTGTTCTAGAATCCTCAAGCGATGGTGGCGAACTACTTGGGTGGGATCTCAGTTCGTCAGGCGAGCTCCGTGACCTCCTCTACTGCAGCATAGGTGGAAAGATACATATGGCAGGGTCAGAGGTCTTTCGGAAGGCTGTTATCGCTATGGCTAATTCAGGAAAGGCCTCTATAGCTAATGCAGGCATTGCTCCGGAAGAAATATCTTTGGTGATCCCACACCAAGCCAACATTAGGATCATCGAAACTTCTCTGAAACGACTAGGAATTCCTCTGGAGAAGGCTGTGTGGGTAGGAGACAAATACGCAAATACTTCCGCCGCTTCAATCCCTATCGCCCTTGCCCATGCTTTGGATAACGGCCAAGTTAAGGAAAATGACGTGATCCTCCTAGTAGGATTCGGTGCTGGGATGACTTCAGCCAGTGCGGTAATTAAATGGGGAGAAATCAATGACTAAAGTGGCGTTTGTGACCGGAGCGAATCGTGGCATTGGACTTTCGATTGCCCAGCGTCTTAAGGAGGACGGATACCTAGTCGCAGCCTCATATCGGTCTACTCCCCCCGACGACCCAAACCTTTTCCCTGTTAAATGTGACGTGACCAGCCAGACAGAAGTTGACGAAGCCTTTAACGAAATTGAAGCAAATCTAGGAACGGTTGAGATATTAGTAGCAAACGCTGGAATTACGAGAGACAACCTTTTACCGAGAATGACAGAAGACGACTTTACAGACGTGCTTAATGCGAATTTAACTTCTGGCTACCGCCTCACGAAGCGAGCCATTAAACCCATGATGAAACAAAAACATGGCCGAATAATCTTTATTTCTTCAGTAGTGGGGATCACAGGGCAAGCAGGACAAGCAAATTACGCTGCTTCTAAGGCAGGCCTCGTAGGATTAGCGCGATCCATTGCAAAGGAATTCGCTTCAAGAAACATCACAGCGAATGTCATAGCTCCAGGTCCAGTTAATACAAGCATGATCGATGAACTCACCGAACAACAGCGGGAAAAAATCCTTGCTGCCGTTCCACTTGGACGTTTCGCTGAACCAAAAGAAATTGCCGCAGCAGTAGCTTTTTTAGCGAGTGATAACGCTGGCTTCATAACTGGGACTATTATTCCTGTGGATGGTGGCGTGGGAATGAGCTAGTACATAATCCCTTTATACGCAACCAATAGAAGGAGGAAACTATGGGCGAAGAAAATTTTGAACGATTCAAGAAATGCGCTATTGAAGTGCTTTCAGTTGACGCTAGCCAAGTAACCAAAGAGGCAAGGTTCGCTGAAGATCTAGATGCAGACAGTCTTGATCTGGTTGAACTAGTTATGGAACTCGAGGAGGAATTCGACATAACTGTTGAAGAAGAAGAACTCCAAGAGCTTCCAACCGTTGGTGATGCCTTTAACCTGATATCTAGCAAACTCTAATGATCTTGCGCGTCGCTGTAACTGGAGTCGGGGTTATCTCGAATACAGGGACCGGAAGTACGCAATTCTGGAATGGGCTTCTTAGCGGCGTACCAAAACATGGATTCGAAGTTCAGGACTTTGACCCGCTTCCCTATTTTGATGGCAATGCAAAAGAAGCCAGACGATGCGACCGATTTGCCCAATTTGCTTTCGCTGCCGCTGATGAAGCTATTACCCAATCGGGAGATTTTTTAAGCGACTCCACCAGATGTGGATCATGGGTAGGGACTGGAGTAGGTGGTCTTACTACCCTCGAAGAACAAATTGGCATCCTTTCAAATAAAGGTCCAAGAAGAGTCTCACCGTTTCTCATTCCCATGCTGATGGCAAATGCTGCTTCTGCGGGGATCTCCATGAAATACGGACTACAGGGCCCATCCGAAACTACGGTCACTGCCTGTGCCGCTGGGACTCATTCAATAAGTCGAGCAGCTGAGCTAATTCGAAGCGGAACCTGCAAAGCCATGATTACTGGAGGCGCCGAAGCGACATTGAATCCTATAGGAAGGCAAGGATTCATTAACATGACAGCGGTGTCGTCCAGCGGGATCAGCAGACCATTTGATGCGAAGCGTGATGGCTTCATGCATTCAGAAGCTGCTGGAATCCTTGTGCTCGAAGAATGGGAACACGCTGTTAATCGCGGCGCTACGATATTGGGGGAAATTCTAGGTTCAGCAAGCACTGCAGACGCACATCACATCACCGCTCCAGCTCCTGGCGGCGATGGAGCGGTAAGGTGCATGGTCACAGCCATTGAGAATGCCGGACTATCCCCGAGCGAAATCCTCCATATAAACGCCCATGGTACTTCGACCCCCTTGAACGATGCAGTTGAAGCACAAGCAATTGTAAATGTTTTCGGTTCTCATGCGCCGATAGTTACCTCAACCAAGGGAGTCACTGGGCATACACTTGGCGCAGCTGGAGCAATCGAGGCTATCGCCGTAATCCTTGCAATGCAGAACAAACTTGTCCCCCAAACACATGGAACAAGTACTATCGACCCCGAAATACCCCCAATTGATCTAGTGGTCGGTGAACCCAGAGACTGGGAACCAGGGCCATCACTAAGTAATTCATTTGGATTTGGTGGCCACAACGGAACTTTGGTAATTGGTCCACCAAAACCGTAATCATTTCTAGATGGACAATTAACTATCTACTACAACAAACACAAGATCTGCTGTGCAAGCAGTTTCACCGCCAACGGTCGCAATACCTGATGCCTTCCCGGCCCGCGCGGACAGACGCCTCACTTCAATACGTAGATCCACTCGCTCTCCTGGTACGACTTGTTTGCGAAAACGTGCTTTTTCTATTCCGCCGAATAGCGGCAATTTTCCGGAGAACCGCTCATCCTGAAGTACAAGATATGCTCCGAGTTGCGCTATCGATTCGCAAAGCAAAACTCCCGGCAAAGTAGGACGATCCGGGAAATGGCCAGAGAAAAATAACTCGGAACCTGTCAGTTGCCAATACCCTTCAGCCCATTCCCCCTGAACGCATCCAGTTACTTCAGTAAGAAACAAGAAAGGGTCACGATGCGGAAGGACTACATTAGGAGCTGGGAATTGCACGATACCTCCTCCAAAACGGCGGTAGGGGTCGCCGTAACGACCCCTACCGGTACTTTTAGAACATATCTCCTAGTAAGCGGATGTTGAAGCCTTTGCTGCAGCTTTCAGCTTCGAACCTGCGGAAACCTTGATGGCATTTGTACCAGCAATATGGATAGTCTCACCTGTTTGCGGGTTCCTACCCCTTCGAGGGTTCCGATAGGTGCGTTCAAAGGTTAGAAAACCACTTAAAGAAATCTTGTCACCGCCGCCACAAACAGCACTGGTAACAACACCTTCAAGGGCCTTCAGGACACTATCAACGTCTCCCTTCCCGACACCGGAGCTGCCAGAAATAGCATCAATTAGCTCTGCCTTATTCATTATTTACCTCCTGTCCCCAAACCAGGACTGTCCTGTCTGAGGGATGAACACACTGAAAACTTCAATGCCTTCAATACAGGCTAAATTACACGCTTGTAAGCCCAAAAGGCTGTTATTCCGAGATTTTTTATCTTCAATGGGCAATATCAGCAAAAATTCATGTTTCTTCTTCGCAAGAAAACACTTCATTTAGAACGGCAAAAGCCGCCCCGAAGGGCGGCTTTTACACAGTTCGTTAGAAGTTCTATCTTCCGACACCTTTTCCTAGAGCAGAGATAGCTGCGTCACGGATTGGGACAAAGGCAAGAATGACAAGCGCCGTAGCGACGTCCATACCAAACCGACCAAGACCCAAAACTTCGGCGCTTGCGCCTAAGTCAAGCCCTCCGCCACCGGCATTGACATCTGTCGCAACAACGAACAGATACGCCCATACTAGTGATAGGTTCGACCCGATCAGTGGTAAGCCCTTAAGCATCCCACCTACTCCGGCCAAATCGAGAATGCTATCCAACACGGCAACTACGCCCTGAAGCAGCATCCCCAATATAATTAGCTGCACAAAAGTTGACATCATAATTGTGAAAGCTCCTTGTATAAATTTAAACAATCAAGGTCAAATCGGACCAAAAAAACTTGGGTAACTTGACCTGTCACCACGATAGTATTTTTCAATAGTTTGTGTACTGATAGTTGAAAAAACTTTAATATTTTCTCCAAAAATAGCCTTTGAACAGGTACTTTATAGTTTCAGATTTTTGGCTAAAACCAGTTATTTACACCCAAAAACGTCAAAAATCGTCAAGTTCGCTTCGGATACTTTTAATGAACTCTCCGATCGATTCAGGGCTTTCATTATCTAATAGTTTTTGGACTATAGCTGAACCAACGATACAACCATCCGCAACATTGGATACTTCTTTGGCTTGCTGA
>CAJWET010000059.1 GCA_913031515.1 uncultured Acidimicrobiaceae bacterium
TCTTAAACCCTTGTAAACACAAGGCCTCTAGCGCCTCTAGCACCCCCACACATGTAACAAACAGTTACGGATGTAACGCTTGTAACGGTCACAGAGACAAACAACAAGAACACTCACACAGCCAAAATGTCACGTTTGTCACGGTCCTATAAGAAACAACCCACTTAGTCTCGCTTGGGTTTACTGGTTCTATTTCGGGTCAGTGTGGGGTCAAGAGAGGACTGAAAACAACGAGTATTGACCATTAACTACAAGTACTAAAACCCCTTATGTTTACTAGTTGGTTTTATGTTTGTGCTGGTTAGGTTTATAGTTGGTTTCTGTTTTGGGAGCAGGGGGTCGAGAGTTCAACAGCCAATTTTATGAAATAATCCAGGGCGGAGGATCATGTATCCAACTTTCACATTCAGTTCCATAAGGCCCGCCTGGATCTTCAAATGTTTCTAGATTCCGTACTGTGGTGAAAGTGAAACCAGTTGAACTAAGTTGATACACCATGCCAGTAAGTGACCCGTCGCCTTCAACTTCGCCCGGCATTATTTCGTATTGAACGATTACAGGTACGCCATCTTCTAACTCACAAGCGATCCGCCACGAAGTTCCTACAGTTCCCCCATCAATAAATAGTTCATTGCTGTCAGGAATGTAAGCGATCTTTAATTCACAGTCTTCAAAAATAAGAACTCGGTAACCGACTGTTGAGGCCCCAAAAGGAATTTGTCTTATCCAGAATTCACTTCGGTTATCCTCATTTATGTCTGTGCCAAAACTTGCTTTCCATTGGTTTGCGGGAGCTGTACCAATGTCATCTAGTTCTACCCAATATGGGCCGAACTCAGAACCAGACACATGTGCATAAAAGACTTCAAGATCCCAGTTGTAATAAGTTTGACCACTCTCAATATTTCCGTCCCCATCCATATCTAAGACAATTGATGCCATCGGTATCGCCTCAGAATCGGGCATTGGATCTTGAGGTGGGCAAGGTGGTGGTTCTTCATCAGGTACACCATCTGCGGGGAATCCCTTTTCTTCTAAAGCAGCCAAATGGGCTTCTCTAGTAACTGCCCCATACCATCCATCTGCTTCTATTCCCAAAAGTTCTTGGAGTTCTTCAACCGCTTCGCTATTCTCAAGCCATAAGTAGGACCCGAGAAGCATCATTTCTTCTCGCATTATTTGATCAACTTCTGATTCATCTTGAGAGTCTTCTACCTGTTCATCAGAGTTTTCTGCCAGTTCTTCCTGATCAACTTCTTCTTGGGATTGTTCAACTTCTTCGGCTTGTTCCTGTTTGTTTTCCTCAAGAGATTCAATTGAATCTTGCAGTTCTTCCACTTGTGCTTGAGTTTGACTTAGCTCTTCACGGAGTGCATCTTCAATATTCGAGTTTGATCCGCACGATGCTGCGAGAAGTATCGCAACGCACAAAAGCACCATCCATTTTTTCTTTAGAACTTTTTGATTTCTCATGTTAATTTCTCTTTCGTAAGCTTCAATGTGTTCTGTAGATAGATGAAACCACTACAGATTTCTTACAGCCCAGAGCTTGGTTTGGCAAAAAATTAAATTATGGGTGTAAGAAATTACTTGTAAAACCTTCTCTCTCCTGAACAACTTCATAGGAGAAAAAAATGAAATCCATACTTACAAAAACGAAAATTGGCATCGACGCCAAAAGCGCCGCTGTCCTCATCATGGTTTCTTTGATGCTTATATCTGCTTGTGGAAGCAGCGATACAAAAATTACTGAAGGCGACTCGCCCGTTAGTGAAGACACACAGGTGGAACAGGACGATGATAAGGAACCATCTAGCTCCGAACCCGCATCTGAGCCCGCACCGAGTTCAGATTCAGGTACGGAATCATCAAATTCCGATCCTGAACAAAACGCGTTCTCTTTCTCAGAGCCGTCTCTAACATTCACAGAGACATACGAAGGGTCACAAGGCGCTCTTGGTTCCGGATGTGTTCCACAACCTGGAGAGCTACCGGATGGAATTTGGTTTGGTGTCGTACAAGAGAAGACTACTGACTCCATAACATTTGATCTTGCTTGTTATTATGTAGGCGAATTAGCTCAACAGAAGTCTTCGGAGCAAGGCCAGGGAGAAGTCATAAATGATTTTTATATATCCAATCAGAATCCGACCGTTTTTGATCTTCAAGTAGATCAGCAGGCACTGGTTCATGAAATCCAACTGCATAATGAAAACGCTTCAGCTCCTTTAGAAACGATAGATTATGCTGAATGGCCTTCAGACAATGGGAAATACCTGTGTTGGGCTGGGGATGGGATTCCCTGTTTCGTATGGGTTGCTATCAACGATGGCCATGTCACAGAAGTAGTTGAACAGTACCTACCGTAATACTGTCATGTGGTCTCAAAGATTTCACGATTGAAGACCCTGTCGGAAATATCTTGACCTTTGGAGGCGATCTCTAACACCTTTAACACTCACACACATACAAAACTAGTTCTGTGTTAAAGATTTGGAATACAGTGGGAATATGAGACGAAAGCTTAAACCATCATTTGGGGTTGCTGTGGCAGTCGTTTCGGCTCTTCTTGTACTTCCAGGATGTGGAGGGAACGATAAATCCCAAAACCAAAATGAAACCTCGGACAATATCGAAAGCACGACCGAAGAGGAGGTTTCACCGACAGAAGAGGCGCAGGAAGAAACCGGTGAAGAAGCCTCCAGTAGCGAACCAGCCGAAGAGGCGCAGGAAGCAGGGCCTTTCGAGGGGGATTGTTCCGCAACAAACGTTGGTACCCTTCTTAACCCTGACGAATGGCTTTACCTTCCAGTAGCGGGATCTGTTATTGCTGTGGTAGGCGTTGAATATTGGGACATTCTAGAAATCCATGAAGACCCCGGTGTGAGTTCCCCGCTTGTTGGAACACTTGATCCGCTTGATGACACAGTAGTGGCACTGGGATTCGCTAGGCAGTTACCGCAATCAATCTGGTGGTGCATTTCATGGGACGGTGGGTCAGGAGCGTGGGCATCCTCGTATTATCTGAGCAGGATGGCGGATCCTTGGCAAAATTTCAACCCCGACAACTGGGTCGGCCTTACCGCACAAAACCTTGAAGACTTTTTATCTGATGTTGAAGACCAATACGAGCGTGATCCTAATGCTGAAGGTGGACCAATGCGGATTGTTATTTCAGAACTTGATTATGTCAACAATATTCTTTCGGTTGATGTTATCGGACTCATGGGCGATTCAGTTTCTGGAATCAGATTCACCTTCTTTACTTCAACTCAATCTGATGGATCTTTTACAATCACAGATGCGCAGTACCGAGCAATGTGTATGCGTGGAGGTGGGCCAGGATCGGATCTCTGCTTGTAGTCGATGAAGTTACAATCAGAAACCCCTGTAAACACATAGCTTCTAACACCCATAGGCATGTAACAAACACAGTTCTGCCTAAACCCGCAACAATTGCCAACAAGTGTGTTATTTCATATTGTGATTTAATGACTGGAGTGGGTATGGATATAAGTGACAATCGATATGTTTCGTTAACTACTTTTACCAGAGACGGTAGGCGTAAGAGCTGCCCTGTATGGATATCAAATCTTGAGGAACGTGGTGTGGGGTTCACGACTGAGTCCACTTCGTGGAAAGCGAAAAGAATCTCTAATAATCCGCGTGTCGAACTGATAGCTAGTACTTCCCGTGGAGTTCCAATTGAAGGATCGGATGTTGTTACTGGTGTGGCGTATTTGGTTTTTGATGATGAGTTCGAAGAAGTTCGGGCTGCTCTCAAAGCAAAGTACGGTTTTCAATTCTTATTGATTGTTTTCTTAGGGAAGATCCAAGAACTTTTCGGTGGTGGCGGTTTTTCGAGTTGTGGTGTAGTGATTACGGTTGACTCATTGCACAATCCCAGCTCTTAGAAATGGGGTAGGTCGTTGATAGTTTCCTAAAGCATCGTATGCACAAATGTGTATATGATAGTGCCACTGTTATACCCGCACAGAAGAGATTCACATGACTATAAACACCCAGCGTTTCAGAAAGATCATACCGTCGGAGGTCGAGTGGGAGCAGTTCCTCGACCCTCATGGCCGCCCCACTACACCTGTGCGCAATTTGAACTTCGAGGGTGGACCCAACCTGCTTGAGGCAAAGTTCCCACCAAACTTTTATGCCGGTGATCACTGGCACCCTTATGACACTATCTATATCTTTACTCAGGGTGAGATGAAGGTTGGTGGCGAGGGCTCCTACAAGCCGGGTGACATTCGATGGGTTAAGGCGGGCCACGTCTACGGACCCGAGGAGGCCGGTCCGGATGGCTTGACGTTCTACATCATGGCACTGGGTGGCGAGGTCGGTTTGAACTGGGCCGATCTCTACGACGTGCCCGAGGACCTGAAGAAGCGTGTCGAAACGTTCGACAAACCATGGGGCCGGGTAAACATGGATGAGGTTGAGTTTGAGCTCGGCCCTGAGATGCAGTCCCTACAGAATCTATCTCAGGAAAACCCGTACATTACGCGCAGTCGCTTCGTCTCTACATACTCGGCGCGTGAACACTGGCACGACCACGACACTGTGTACTTTATCACCGAAGGCTCGATGGAATTCGGTCCACAGGAGCCCAACTACACCAAGGGTGACATTCGATGGGTGAAAGGCGGCTACTCATACGGTCCTGAGGTGCCCGGCCCCGACGGCGTGGAATTCATCCTCGTCAGTATCGGCGGACCGGTGAACCTTCACTGGTCCGACCTCGAAGAAGCGCCACACGGCCCTGTTGTCTAAACGAGCTCGTAGACTCCCGATTGAAGAGTCTCTGTTACGCCCTTATGGTTTCAAAGACTGAACGCAACGCATTAATTGGCTTCGGCTCGTTGTAGATACCAGTAAGGATTGCGATGATCTCACTATCTTCTATGTTGTCGGAAGATAAGCGAATCCTGACGTTCCGTTCTTCAAGATCTTCATTGAAAATGTTGGTAACATCTTGCATTGATAACGATTGTGCACTTTTCTCCTCTCGTTCATCGAGGCTTTTAAAAACGTTCGCTTTCCACAGGACTGAAACACGGTAATTGCGCAGCGGAGCACGGTAAATCTCTTCGTTATGATCCATAACTACCCATTCCCCGTTATCAGATGGTGAGAGTTCTGCTGCTGGAGTGACCAGAATCGTTCCCTTGCCAAATGGTCCTACCGGCCCTACCTGATGAAACATCCCATGGTTATCACCAATTAGCGCTGTGTTTGCCATACTTCCAACATGGTGATGCGGTGGTTTCTCTGGACCGTCAGGCCAGAAATAAAGACCACCACCTTCTACGTCGTCAAGCCACCAAATTGCCGTCGCTTGTACGATCTCGTAATCGTCAAAGAGATCCGACCAAAGCATTGCCCGCAGTAACCACATTGGCGTATTTGCTCTTTCTCGACCATGGAATCTGGGGTTATCGGTGTGTGCGGGTCCTCCATCCTCGATTGCTGCCATTACGTTCACGTACACGCTGTGTGGTTCAATGATTTCTGCATCGTAAAAGGATTTAGCGGTTTCAATATAGACGGGGTTATGGAGGAATAGTTCTGAACCTTCGGCTTGGTACACATCGTGTACCCAGTCGTTTTGGAACCACATGGGCCGATTGCGTTTATGCGTATCCGCTTCAGGGTTATACCACCCGCCGAGAGGAGTATATGGAGCTTCACTCTCCAACAGTTCGTGGACTTTTTGGATGTCTGGGAACACATTCTCAAGCAGAATCGGAAGATCGGCGTACCGTAACACAACTCCTCCTTCCTCCTATCAGTATTGCATGATGATTCTCTTCGTGCGAAAGAACGTTGTAGCTGCTAAGTCTTTCTGAACCTCTGGAAACACATGCCCTCTAACAAGAACAAAGAGTATTAACGAATATCTATATTCCTGTTAGAGGTGTTAAGTTAACTATATGAAGTATGTTTTTCCTGTGGCTTTACTCTTCGCCTTACTTGTAAGTGCGTGTGGAGGGAGTGATAAATCCCAAAACCAAGGCAATGTTTCAAGTGACACTGAAAATGCAGCCGAAGATCCTGCACCGGTAGAAGAAACACCGGATGAGGAAGACTCCGAAGAAGAAACTGTCAGCTCCGAACCCGCAGATGAAGTTGAGGAAGAAACCCCTGAGGAAGAGGAAGAGGAAGAGGAAGAGTCAATATCATGTACATGGAATGTCGCTCCAAAGATAACCGGTGAATTGAATCTATCCGGTGGCAATATTCTAACTGATGCCCGGATTGGTGCCCAAGAAGGATTTGACCGTTTTGTTCTGGAGTTTGATTCAGAAGGATCTGTTCCTGAATCGTATGAAATTAAATGGGTTTTCGATAATGACGGAGGAGAAACTGTCTTCGTAAGCGATGATTTGCATCTTGAAACAGAAGTCCAAGGCAATATAGCCTTGCAGGTCAAATTAGCGGGAAGCCATTGGGATATTGTCAACGACGTAGAGGTCTACGAAGGCCCAAATAGTTTCTCAAGTTCTCTTTTGGGGAATATCATCGAAGTCAAATTCGGAGGTAGCCACGCAGGGATTATTCTCTGGGGAATTGGGGTCGATGAAGCGAACGGATTTCGCATTTTAGAGTTTACAGATCCTCCTAGAATCGCTATTGATATCTGTGTTGCTGATTTATCGGACAAACTCGCCAACTGTCTAGTCGCAGGAGAAACATGGGAGTATCCCGAGTGGCTAAGCCCAGACTTTTTGAATACCTACTGTGAATCAAATTTTGTAAGTTCCTAATGGAATCCCCTTATGCATTAAGCGCCAAAGCCTGTATGGAAGATAGAAGAGCCTAGGTACTGAGGCTTTTATCGTTGGGCGCCAGAGAAAAGAAATTAAACCCTACAGGGAGTCTTACAGTATTTGACGCAAACGGGAGGCGCCCTGTTTATACTCGGAACGATTGTGGTATCTTTAGCAATGACACCCCTCCCGCATTGACAATGCTAAATCGAAAATTCCTACTCTGTAAAGTCATAAAGCGAAGCCGAGAGAGACCCCCTCGTCGGATTACTTGAATAAGGACGGAATTGTCGAATCGTGAGGTTTTAACTGCGCAGTAGCCCCAAAATTACAGCCTCCAAGCTCCTAGACAAATAGATGAGTCTTAAGGTAATAGCTTTAGAAAGCGCCTAAACCCACAACAATTGCCAAAAAATCAAACCACCTTTAATCTATTTACAACTGCAACAAATGCGAGAGGTCCAGCATTTGCAGTTGGGTGGGTCATTGTAGATGGAAGATGGACAACAAATGCATGAATATTTACTAGTGGGGTGCGAGTTCTACCACGTCGGAATCGTCGTGGAACAATTTGACGAATCTTTACTGGAATTAAGTAAGTCCCATGGCCTTGACTGGGCCTCTACACAGCAGCGAACCTTCGAAGTGCGGCAACCGAATGGGATAGTCCAAGCGGACTTTCGAGTTACCTACTCCATAAATGGCCCGCCGCATTACGAAATCATTGAATCAACCCCAGGAACAATCTGGTCGTATTCCGGGGGCGGAATACACCACCTCGGATATTGGAGCGAAAATCTTGCGAATGACGCCCAACTCCTTGAATCAGCAGGGTATGCATGGGAAGCTACCTACCACAACCCCGAATATCAAGGGCCTTTCGGATTCACCTACCACACGTTGGGGATTACTAAAGTCCGAATCGAGCTCGTAGACAAAGCCCGGAAGGTAGCGTTCGACAACTGGATGGCAGGCGGGGATTTCCCTTCAGCATTGGATGACAAGGAAATGAGTACTTGAACCCCGCGCCGAGAATACGTGCTGGCATCAGAAAGTACTATCAACACAGTCTCGCAACCTGATATTAAGAGCTCAATATGCGGAGATGTTCAATACGGGCTCGTGAATTAGACACAGACCCTTTTCTGTCCATTTCGTCGTAAACCACATAGATGTCACCGTCAACGGTTTGTGTCATCACTCGAAAGGCTGGGTCACCGTTATTTAAGGGCAAGGTATCCACTTCTCTCCAATCCTTATCAAAGATAGTCACAAAACTGGGGCCGATCTCCTGAGACCTTTTCGGATCTCCATGTTCTCCTTCCGCGATCTCCATGGTGTAGCCGACGATCCAAAGTTGATGGGTCTCATTCCAACTAGGTCCAACGGGGAAGTATGTGTCTAGTTCTCGTTCAATGATTACACGCGTCGACCCGTTGATTACATTCAAGTCAAGATCATAAGCAAATGTTTGTATACCAACGCGTTCTGCCGACCCATAATCACGGTTTGTGCTAAAGGACTGCAACCGTTCTTCCTCAAATCCCATCTGGTCGGTAGGAACAAAAACCACTGAGGTCCCAGTCACAAATGATCCGGATTCGGGTTTGATGATTGACGACCCGGTTTCTTCAAGGGCTA
>CAJWET010000060.1 GCA_913031515.1 uncultured Acidimicrobiaceae bacterium
TGTGCAGGCTCTACTAACTACTGTGGGGGGGACGGCTGGTCGTCTAATTCCGGATGAAGGAACCGTTGGTTATGCACAAGTCGTCAATTCCGTGGATGAAGTTATTATGTGGACTCGTAGACATATAAAATACGGTGCGGATTGGATTAAGTTACATGCCACAGGGTCCCTTCCGGATCGTTCAGGGGAACTTATGGTCTGGAGTCGTGAAGAAGTTCGAGCGGCTTGTAGTGTCGCAAAGGATCTAGGAGTTCCGGTAATGGCCCATTGTCGGAATCCAGAAAGTATTAAAATTTGTGCTGAGGAAAGAGTTGATTTAATACTTCATGCTTCGTATATGGATGATGCTGGTCTTGAAGCAGTAGTAGAAAATGACGTCTCTATCTGCCCAACTTTTACTTTCTTGGCGAATTTAGCTGATTTTGGTTCGAAAGTTGGTGCGAGCACTGGAATGGAAGATGTCTTCCGAGGAGAAATAGAGCAAACGGCGAAAATGATAAGGAAAGCGTACGATGCTGGAGTTCGATTGTTAGCTGGGTCAGAAAGTGGATTTGCTCTCACTCCGTATGGGCATTGGCATGCTCGGGAATTAGAAATTTTTGTTGAAGTACTTGGCTTGTCGGAGGTTGAAGCAATTACTACCGCAACAAAAAATGGAGCCTGGGCGATGCGTATGGAAGGTGAGCTTGGAACCCTCGAGAAGGGCAAATTGGCCGATGTAATTATTGTCGATGGGGACCCAACGTCAGATATAACCGTACTAAATGATAAATCACGTATTTCTGAGGTAATTTCTAGAGGGAAACGAGTTGATTTGAGCCGTCCCTGGCCTGAACATAGTGATATTTCCGGTTGGAAAGTAGGGAATTGGGCAGACGAAACTCTGACCTGGAATAGGGCTTATGAATAGGTAGATGGAGTATCTATAATTTTGCTTTTCCTAAGCGGGAACGCCATTCTCCTAAATCAACGTAATCGCGCACTGAGCTTATTGACGATGTTGCAAGATCAAAATCGAAAACACCATTGCAGCGAACAGCGTATTCTCTCCCGTCAATCCAGAACCTATCCACTCTTTCAATCCATCCTCTGTCGCCTTCGAAAGAGGAAGAGACCACATCCCATTGGATCCTTGAACTACGCGCAACGATTGTTTCGAACGTGGTTTTAATTTCAGACAGGCCTACTGCGGGGGGGTGTGGGACATTCTGCCACTGCGACCTTTCAGTGAAGCTTTGCATTATTAAATCAATGTTGCATGATGCCAAAGAATTCAGAAACGTTTCGAATATTTTATTTGGATTAGCCATGCCTCAGAACCTATCCTTTCTTCTGGTGGTTGAAAATGGCTATGGGAAACAATATGAAGATTGAGCTTACTGACTGGTTACGTGTTAAGGAAGCATTTCGTTCGAAGCACCTACGGCAAGCTGGTTATACCGAAGGGGCTATTGTCATGGCTGACACCCTATTAGACCTCCACGGGTTGGAGCACCGAGAACGGCGAAGGCTAGAAAACAGGTTATTTCGAAGAGAGATATTTAGCTTCTGGGAGCATCAGATTCTTGGGAAAACGATTGCTGCCACCATGCAACCATTTGTTGATAAAGGAAGTGGAGACCTCGCACAGATTGGTTATCGATGCGCAATGAACTTGACTGCAACGATCGCAGGAATAGATCAAGACCCTCGGGATGAAGTCCAAACAGAGTTGATGTATTCCAAAGTAAAGAAGTTCAGTGAAGGTGCCACCATAATGCATTCGACGCGAGACAAAGACGCAGTTCGTTCCGAAGTAAAGGAAGCTATGTCATCGTTTTTTAGGGATTTTTATGTGCCATCAAAAACTAGACGCAAAGATTTATTGTCAGATTTAAAAAATGAAACAATATCCGAAGAAGAGCTTCCGAAAGATGTCCTTACAACTCTCCTACGAAATGCTGAAGTTTTGGAATTAGACGACGAAATTGTTTTTCGGGAAATATGTTTTTATTTACAAGCTGGTGCTCATTCAACGGCCAACTCATTTACCCATACGGTGGATGATTTATTTACTTGGGGTGACAAAAACCCAAAAGATCTAGACCTAGCAAGGGAGAACCTTTCGTTTGTCCAGAGATGCATGCACGAGTCTCTAAGGCTAAGTCCAGCCAGCCCCGTTGCGCTCAGGACACCCCTTGAAGACGTACAGTTATCCGACGGAACTTTGTTGCCTCAAGGATCGCATGTAATCCTAAATCTTGTTGAAGCGAATAGAGATCCATCGATCTTTGGCCATTCCGCAGATCTCTTTGACCCGCATCGCATTGTGCCTGACGGGGTTGCCCGGTGGGGGATGAGCTTTGGTGCTGGCTCGCATGCTTGTGTTGGTGCTGAGCTTGATGGGGGTTTAGAAATTGATACATCAAGGCCTTCCGAAGAAGCTTTATATGGGACAGTGTCAGTGATGGTGCACGCATTTCTTTCTGCAGGTGGACGCAAGGACGAAATGAACCCACCGAAACTTGACGAGAATTCGGAAAGAAAACATTTCTCTCAATATCCGGTCGTGTTCGCTGTCGGAAATGACGGTTCGTCTCGGAAAGCCTAAGATTAATAGAAACGGTTAGGGGTTTATTATGGCGGATATCACTATAACAAGACCAGAGGACGCTCGGGAGTGTTACCGACATAAGGCTCTCCGGCAAGCGGGTTACGACGATGGCGAAGTCGTCATGGGCGACGCAATTATCAATTTACATGCGGATGAACATCGGAAGAGGAGACGACTCGAAAATCGTCTTTTTCGACGAGACACCTTCTTCTCGTATGAGAGAGAATTATTTCCAGAAATCATTGAAAAGACTGTTCGACCTTATCTAGATCAAGGAAAAGCTGATCTGGTTGATTTCGGCCACCAATTGATGATGAACCTCGCTGCGGCTACCGCTGGAGTGGATCGGCCTATGGGGACCGCTGAAGAAACTTTTCGGCTTTACGCCTACATGATGAACTTCATCGAAGCTGCGACTTTAGCTTTCTTTACTGGGGACAAAGAAGCTAAGCGTCAAGAAATTCAAGAAGCGATGGAAGCCTTTGATGCTGAATTTCTTGAGGAGGGTATTGCTCGCCGTAAAGAGCTCCTTGCAGAATTCGAGGCTGGAAATCTCACGGAAGAAGAACTTCCGCGAGATGTGTTGATGATTTTACTAAGGAATCAAGACAAGATACCCATGAATAGAGAGTCACTAAGGCGAGAGATTGCATTCTATCTCCTTGCTGGAGCCCATACTTCAGCAACGGCCTTTAATCGAGTTATACATAACGTTTTCAAATGGATTGAGGATCACCCAGAGGATATTGAACGTGCATATAATGATCGTCTATTTCTTCAGCGAGCAACGCATGAGAGCATCCGACTACAACCTTCCTCGCCTACTGCTGCTCGTTGGGCATTGGAAGACATAGACCTCAAGTCAGGCATCAAAATTGTAAAAGGTGATCGAGTCGTTATTGATTTAGAGACTGTCAACAGAGATAAAGAACTGTTTGGGGAAGATGCTGAAGAGTTCAATCCTGATCGGGAGTTACCGGATGGAGCAGCACCTTGGGGATTGAGTTTCGGACAAGGTATGCACGCATGTATCGGTCAAGATCTCGCTATTGGACTAGTTTTTTCTCCGGATGAAACAGAAGAAAATCATTTATTTGGTCTTGTTCCAGTAGCTGTTCAGACGATGTTTCTTAATGGCTGTCAGCCTGATCCGAATAATCCGCCTGAGATGGATGATTCAACGACAAGACCTTATTTCGGGAAGTATCCAGTGGTCTTTATAGACTAGAGATTTCGATGATGAAAGATTCATTTCTCGTTCAAGATTATGTCCGAAAAATTTAGTTATTTTGTGATCATTGCCGGTTCAAATATATGCTTCTCGCGGCTGCATATGTGCTCATAGCAATAGATAGGTGCCCATGAAAATTTCACAGATAGTAAAAATGCTGGCGAAGAATAGAAGCGGTATAGATGCAATTCATACTATTGGAGATGCGCGAGATATTTCGAAACGGAAACTTCCTAAAATGGTTTGGGATTTTATCGACGGTGGTGCTGATGGTGAATTATCGGTTGTAGCGAATCGACAGTCGCTTAACGAAATTCAGTTACGCCCAAAATTTTTGACTGATATATCAGATCGCGACATTTCAATTAATATTTTTGGAGAACGGACCACTCTTCCGTTTATTCTTTCTCCTGCTGGTTTGGCCACCATTGCTCACCCGCAAGGGGAGTTAGCTGTTGCAAGGGCGGCTGGTCGCGCAGGAGCAATATTTTGTGTGAGTACAGCATCGGGCTACACGCTGGAAGAAATAGCAGAAGTTTCAGATAAGAGGTTGTGGTTTCAGTTGTATTTGTGGGGAGAAGAAGAAGTTGTCAGTTCTTTGATTGAAAGGGCGGAACGGTCCGGATATGAAGCTTTAGTGGTAACTGTGGATGTTCCAGTTGTGGGAAAGCGAGAGCGTGATTTAGCAAATGGTATGTCCCTCCCAATACGCATTCGCCCCAAGAACGTATTAAATACCCTTCGGAAGCCGCGTTGGCTTGCTGGCCTATTGAGAGGTCCAGACATAACATTTGCAAGTCTTTCGGGAATTGCAGAAGGTGATGATGCAAGTTCTATTGGTGAATACACTGATCGCGAGTTAGTGGATCCGACTCGGACTTGGGAAGATTTACAGATGATCCGAAAACGCTGGCCTAGACCTCTATTAGTCAAAGGGATTATGACTCCAGAGGACGCAATAAATGCTGTCAATGCAGGAGCAGATGGTGTGATTGTCTCGAATCATGGTGGTCGTCAAATGAGTTTCGTTCCTGGGGTTGCTACTGTGTTTGAGTCTATAGTTCATGCTGTCGGTCATCGTGCAGAAATATTTTTTGATGGGGGAATCCGACGCGGCGAAGACATCGTGAAAGCTCGTGCGATGGGAGCCACAGCTGCTTGCGGAGGTCGTGCATGGTACTGGGGCCTTGCTGCTGGAGGAGAGCAGGGAGTAGAGAAAGTGCTTACGATCTTGGCAGAAGACATTGATAGAACCCTTGCATTACTCGGGCAAGAAAAATTTATAAATATTAATTCAAATTGTTTGCATAACTAAACTGTGTATCTCCGCGTTCACTTTGAAAAAGTATGGTCGGTGCATTATTCATTCTATGAAGTTAAATGAAGTGATTTCTGGCGCCAGATCAGTTGATATGTTTAAGTTGCAGTGTTCGAGTTTTCTTTTAATGGGAGGCTAATCAGGGCAGTTGCCGTAGCAGCTAAGTGATTATTTTGTAACTGGCATGAGATCGATACTTCGCACCAGTGGCCAGAATCATCATTCGAAGTTTGGGTGATGGTTCCAGTAATGGTTGTTGTGCTTCCGAGAAATGGAAGTTCATCAAAGTTCACCATCAGTTGAGACAGGAAGCCGTTGTCGCCCATCCAGTTTGTAATGAGGTGGATTATCCATGCGGTTAGTTGTGGGCCTGTCGCTGCTTGGGTATCAAGACCACCGGAGCTGCATTCATGCTGGTCGTCAGGGGCACCTTGAGTTCCAGCGCACCATGCAACGATATCCATGATGCTAAGCGGTCCTTTGGTAATAGTTCCGATACTTTCGCCAATGACGATTTCTTCCCAAAACCTTGGTTTGGCACCGCGGTAATCTTCAGACAAGACTTTGTCTTCAATTTGGAATAGTTCATCACTGTTGTAGCGAATTTCTTGCCGTTGGTCGATTTCGGGGAGGGGATTCTTATCACGCCGAACTATCACTGAGGCTTTAGCTATCACTCCATTAGATTCAGATACAAAGATTATCTCGCCATGTTGACGAATGCTACCTTCTGACGAGTCTTCATCTGCTTCAAGTAACTTCGTTTCCGCTGTGATTCGGTCTCCAATTTCGAAAGGGTGAAACCACTCCCAATTAACGGTTTGGTAATGACGCTCATATCCCTCATATCCTGGCGCAACACTAGTTTCGTCTATAGCGTACGCGAATGAAGGGGGAGCAATAGTTCTGTTTAATGCTGATTTAGGTCCGTAGTCGGCATCGACCCATAGTGGATTGTTGTCTCCGATACCCCATGCGAAATGTTTGACGGCATCTAGAGTAACTTCTGAGACCCATGAAGTTCGCTTCACGTTATCTTCGCGAGCTGCTTTATTTCGATTAGACTTCAAATCGATCAGTGATTTCAGTGGTGCCGAGTGTGTCGCCTGTTCCCTTTCCTAAAGGGATGCCTTCCCAGTTGCTATCAGCAAAGATAACCAAGACGGTAGCTCCTTCAGGTCCGGCGACAAGGGGACCATACCCGCGATTCGCTAAACCGATGCGGAGATCTCCCGGGTATAGCCATGTCCTCCCGATCATTTGTGAACCTTCAAGCACTATTTCAGAATAATCACAAGCATGGGTATGGGATTCAATTGTGCACCCAGGCGGAAAATTCATTTTGAAAACAGTTGGAGCTTCTGGGTTCTCTGGTAAGCCGATCTTGTACATGGTTGCTATAGCTTCAGTAGGTAGAGTGATCCCACCAATGCCCTTCCATGAAGTTACAATATGGCCTCGTTTATTGAGTTCGTTTGAAATCTCATCTGTAGTGACCGGTTGAATTAGTTCTTCTGTCGCCATTGTTCCCCCTTTACGGTTTTATCCAATATAGCCAACCATACGTTTGGTTATTGCTAGAGTGACGTATTGACTGAACGGTTACAAGGAAAAGTAGCAGTAATTACTTAAGAAGAGATTATTTTCTCTGCGGACGTAATACCTTTGTTTCTGAGTTCCTCGGCGATCATTTCGCGCAAGATCACTTTTTTTATCTTCGTTCCGGACATTGGCCACTCTGTAACGAACCGCACGTACCTTGGGATACGGTAGGTAGCTATTTCACCGCGACAAAAATCAATAATTTCTTCTTCCGTTATTTTTGAATCAGGATTTAGTTGGATGTACGCAGCGGGCACTTCTACATAGCGTTCGTCCGGCGCTGCTACTACTTGAGCCAATGCAACTGCAGGATGAGTAAGTAAGTATCCTTCGACTTCCGCTGCAGCAACGTTCTCACCGCCAACTTTCAACATGTCCTTTAATCGGGAAATGAAAGTTACACGCCCTTCTGGGTCTATTTCACATATGTCGCCGGTCCGGTAGAATCCTCGTTCATCAAATACCTCTTTGTTTAATTCCTCGTCGCGAAAATACCCATCAAACATGTTCGGGCCGCGGTACCACAATTCTCCAACACTCCCGAATGGAAGCGTCTCTCCTGTTTCTGGATCATGTACTTCGGGTTCCATGCCAGGCATAGGAAACCCGCCGGTAGTAAATCTAAGTTCCGGATCGTCATCCAGCTCTGAAAGAGACAAAAAGGCGCAAGCTTCGGTTTGGCCGAAAGCATTGAGTATGGGAGCGTCCGGTGTTTCTTCTTGAAACTTTCTGAGTCGTTCGGGTACTCCTACAGCCAGTATCGCTCGGAGTGAGTTGAAATCGTTTGGGGATCGTTCTTTGTGGGTCAGTATCGGTAGCCAGATAGTTTCAAACGCTGGAAGAACAACTGTGCATTTGTTATCTCGTATTTGCCTGAGCGCAATTTCCGGATCGAAATGTCCGGTATGGAAGAAAGTACCACTGACAAAAATTGATGCCAAGATAAATGCAACGCCGCCAATATGGAACATAGGCAAAGCAGACCAGATACGGTCGTCCTCAGTCAACTTCATGCGTTCCTGTGTTGAAATTGCGTATCTGCTGAATGCTTCATGGCTCAGCATTGCCCCTTTGGGCATCGCTGTTGTACCCGAGGTGTACATAATTATTGCGGTGTCACGGACACGAACTCCTGCTTGGCGTAATTGGACGGCTTCGTCGCTTGCAGTTTTCGCTTCTTGGTCAAGCTCGATCAGGTTGAGCGCTCCGGGGCGTTCAATTTCATCCAGAACTACTACGGTGCGTAATTCTGGTGCTTCTTCAAAATTAAGAACCTTGCCTTCAGATTGCGATATTTGTGGGAACGTTTTTTGGATCAACTCGTTGAAGTCAGTTCCGTCATCTGTCGAAGTTGTGAAGACAACTTTCATTCCTGCATGGACAATAACCTGACGTAGTTCTCTGGATTTGAAACGAGAGTTAATCGGAGCAACGATTGCACCAATTTTTGTGACTCCAAGAATGATCGCAATTGTCTCAACGGACTCTCCGAGAAAATATCCGACACGATCTCCAGGTTCAACCCCTAATGCTAGAAGTGATTTAGCGATACGTTGTGCTTGCGCAGCTATATCGCTGTAGGTATAGCGATCTTCGCGAAATACAACCG
>CAJWET010000061.1 GCA_913031515.1 uncultured Acidimicrobiaceae bacterium
ACGACATCCACATGCTTAGCTTTTTCTCTAATCGTTTCTTGATCTTTTTGTGCTAAACACCCTCCAACCAAAATTTTCAATTGTGGATTCGCATCTTTTAGTTTTTTCAGGTTTCCCAAATGGCCATAGAACTTATTGTCAGCATTCTCACGAATACAGCAAGTGTTCAATACTATGACATCAGCATCATCAATTTCTACCGTTCTCTTCAACCCAGACGTTTCAAGGATCCCTGATATACGTTCGGAGTCATGCTCATTCATTTGACAACCGAAAGTCTGGATTATGTAACGATCATCCACTCTTCTAGGGTAGAGGGAATCATTTCAGCTAGCACCAATATTCGAATTGATTAATCAATCTTCAATTGAAATTGGTTCGTCATCAACTTCCGTAAATTGATCTACTTCTTCATCCGGATGTACTGTTTCCCAAATTCGATTTTCGATTTCCATCATAATTTCTGGATTCTCACTTAAGAAAACTTTTGCTTTCTCGCGTCCCTGTCCAAGTTGTTCGCCTTCATAGGTGTACCATGCGCCGGATTTTTTAACTATGTCCATATCAACACCAGTGTCAAGCAAGGACCCTTCACGGCTGATCCCTTTCCCGTACATGATGTCGAACTCTGCCTGCCGGAATGGTGGAGCACATTTATTCTTAACCACTTTAACTCTGGTTCGGTTCCCGACAACTTCAACTCCAGATTTCAAAGATTCTATTCGTCGAATATCTAATCGAACTGATGAATAGAACTTGAGGGCACGACCACCAGGTGTTGTTTCAGGGGATCCAAACATTACTCCGATTTTTTCTCGAAGTTGATTAATGAAAATTAAAATAGTTTTGGTTTTATTTAAGTTACCTGTTAGTTTCCGAAGAGCTTGCGACATCAGACGTGCCTGTAGCCCGACGTGGCTCTGCCCCATTTCCCCTTCCAACTCAACGCGTGGAGTGAGAGCAGCAACTGAATCAACAACTATGACGTCAATAGCCCCTGACCGCACTAACGTGTCGACAATTTCAAGTGCTTGTTCACCATTGTCCGGCTGCGAAATTAATAGTTCATCTACATCAACGCCAATCGCCCTTGCATATACCGGATCCATAGCATGTTCTGCATCAATGTAGGCACATATTCCACCGTTACGCTGTGCTTCAGCGACTACATGCGTGGCAAGTGTTGATTTTCCTGAAGATTCTGGACCGAAAATTTCTGTTACACGCCCTCGTGGTAAACCACCAACACCGAGAGCCAAATCGAGAGCTAGAGCACCAGTTGGCACTGACTCGATCTGCATAGTGGTTTTTTCTCCCATTTTCATTACAGCGCCTTCGCCAAATTGTTTTTCAATCTGACTCAAAGCCATATCTAGTGCTTTATCTGATTCCATGCTTACCTCTTATCTAGTGGGGGTACTAAAAAGCAGTTTCCTTGTTGAAACCTATGCTCACCATAAAACAACGGTGTGACATTATTGATTGCGAATAACATCAGTGTAACTACGAACATTTGTTCGGTCAAGCATTTGAGCAAAATAAGGACATTGATGACCTAAAAAACAAATGGGCAGTAATGTAAAGAGAGAACGGAGGCAATATGGATACCCCAAAAGAGTCAAACGAAGAACTTAAAAACCGCCTTAGCCCTGACCAGTACTACGTTACCCAGCAAGCTGGGACTGAGCCAGCTTTTTCTGGCTGCTATTGGGACTCCAAAGAGGACGGTGTATACCATTGCATCGTCTGTGACGCTGAACTTTTTTCTAGTGCAACAAAATATGATTCTGGGACAGGATGGCCGAGTTTCTTTGAAGCAACAGATACAGACAGGGTAAGTCGAGTGGAAGATCATTCTCATGGCATGGTTCGCAATGAAGCTATTTGTACTGCGTGCGGCGCCCATCTCGGCCACATCTTCAACGATGGCCCTCCGCCAACCGGAGAACGATTTTGCATGAATTCTGCTTCTCTACGGCTTCAACCGAAATTAGATAGCTGAACCATCTGTGGCTTCAATCCGGATAAGGCTTTTCGCGATAGTAGTTATTTTCTTCGGGTTATTTCTTTCAGCATGTTCAAACGGCAGTTCAGATCCAGCTGATGCAAATATACAAAACTCTCAAGGAACATCTAACGACGGCGCTGAAAGACCAAATGCACCGGAGGTTGTTCGGTTCTATACAGAAGATGATGAGGAAATTTCAGGCTCGGTTTTTGGCGAAGAAGGGGATGTCGGCATTGTGCTTGCCCATATGCGTGGACGCGGACAATCCTCATGGTTTGAGTTTGCCGAGAAAGCAAGAGACTCGGGATACGTAGTGCTTACTTTTGACTTTCGTGGATATGGAGAATCAACAGGCAAAAAGGACAAACGCATAGACCGAGACCTTGAGGCAGCGGTCAGGTATATGACCATTCACAAAAAAGTTCGTGAAGTTGTCATTATTGGTGCTTCCATGGGGGGTACAGCTGCGATAGCGATTGCCGATGAATACAACGTAGCGGCCGTAGCGGCGCTGTCCCCACCTATTACCTTTGGGAGAATTGATGCTCTCGAAGCTGCTTCTTCGATGAAAACCCCGCTTCTACTGGTTGTTGCGGAGAACGACCCGCCCTTCAATGGGTACGTAAATAGTTTCCGTAATGCTGCTGCAGCGGTGAGATACCTCGAGATGACTGGAAATCAGCACGGGTCAAATCTTTTCGCTGACCATAACGAAGAATTAACTGAGCAACTCATAGCATTCGTTTACGCCCAAACACGTTAAGTTTCCTTCTCCAATCGGAGACGAAGGGTATTTAAGACAGTAATCGTAGTGAACTGTCTTATTCTTTCACGATCAAAGGGCCACTTTACCGAATTTGACTGAACCACTCCCCCAACCGATGTAGCCATCCAAACCCGCCCAACTTCTTCTTCGACTGGATTTGGCCCAGCTTCTCCTGTTACAGCTGCGGCAATATCAGCATGCAAGACACTACATGCCCCTGCCACCATTGCTTCAACGGCTTCCTGTGATACAGCTGGGATATCAGGTACCCCCAGAACAGTACGCTTCACATCTCCAGAATAAGCGACTATTGACCCTTTAAAAACATCACTGGAACCTGGAATTGAGGTGATTCGACTTCCAATCAATCCACCTGTCAAAGACTCAGCAACACCCAAAGTAAGATTTCGTTCACGACAGAGTCCTAAAATTACCGCTTCGATAGTTTGGTCATCGAACGAAAAGATAATTTCATCTCCAAGTATGGAGGAAACGATTTCAGCTTCTGAATTTAGAATGCTTTCTACTTCTGATTCCGAATCTCCTTTTACTGTAATTCGGACTTTGAGCCCTTCAATCCCACTCGCAAGAAATGCAATGGTAGCGCCGCCTTCTCGATCCAATCTTTCGATTTCACCGGCCAACTTTTCCGCCAAGCCTGATTCAGATTCTCCCCAAGTTCGCAACGTCTTTGATCGTATTATGCTTGTAATACCTGCTTTCGCTCTTATATTCGGCAAGATATCTTCGAAAACCATCTGTTTCATTTCCCAAGGAACACCTGGGACTGCGTAGAGAGTTTTCCCATGGATAACAGCTTTTAGACCAGGAGCCGTTCCAGGCATTACGGATAACACCTCAGCTCCTACTGGAACCAGAGCCTGTCGGAGATTATTCGATGGCATGGGGTGATTTCTACCTCCAAAGATTGCCGAGATCCGCTCAACAAGTCCCTCGTCAGTAACAAGTTCTGCCCCCATGACTTCCGCTATCACATCCCGCGTCAAATCATCTTGAGTAGGTCCGAGGCCACCGCAAACAATAACGAAATCCGACCGATCTAAAGCTTGCTCCAAGACTCTCTTAATACGATCAGGGTTATCTCCCACCTTTGTTTGGTAGTAACTATCTACCCCGGCTAGAGCAAGCTGTTCCCCAATCCACGAAGAATTCGTATCAACTATTTGCCCGAGTAACAGTTCGGTCCCTACGGCAACTACTTCACAACTCAATCGTCCCATATCACGACTTTATATGAGACAAAGTATGGTCACCTCATCTACGCAAGGATCCACCAGAGAGTGCTGCTTGGTAGCCGGTGCGGACATACTGCCAACCAGTAATCAACGTCATCGCGACCGCTAACCAGAGCATGAGAACAATCAACCAATCAATCCCTTCAAAAGTCGGCATTACTGCCAGCATGAGCGTTGCCCCTTGAGCAAAGGTTTTCCACTTAGCCAATTCTGAAGCTGGGACAACTATGGACTTCCTTGCTAACCAAAAACGATATCCGGAAATCCAAAGTTCCCTTAACACAATTATAAGTACTGGGAGCCAGTGGAAACGACCGATCGACAGGAGAGAAAACATACACCCAAGAACGACAACCTTGTCAGCAAGTGGGTCAAGAAAAGCTCCAGCTTTCGTAACACTGTCAGTAGCCCTAGCTAGTCGACCATCAACGGCATCACTTACTCCAAAAACTCCACCAAGGATGAACGCTGCCCAAGAAGTTCCGCCATGGTCTTCGGCATTGAGAATAATTATGAAAAGTATTGGAGATGCAATGATCCTTGCAATGGTTATGAGATTTGCTGGTGTGATTAAACCAGCCGCAGAATATTCTGCTTGGTCTTCAGTCATTGCCCCCCCAATGTTCAGATGTACTGATTTCTGCTTTGTGGTCAGTGCCAAAAGCTTCTCGTATAGTAACTGTTTCGAAACTTCCGACTTTCAGATTATCCGGAACGAAGACAAGTCCGTCGATCTCAGGGGCTTCACGGTGACTTCGGGCTATTCCGCTACTCTCCACTAAGACAGTCACGTTACTCCCTATTTGAGAGTCTCTTTTTTTCTGTGTAATCCCGTCCTGGAGGTCCCCTAATTCTCTTAGACGTTCAAGCATCAAAGATTTTGGAACTTCATCACCTAAAGTCGTTGCATAGGTACCATCTTCTTTGGAGTACGGGAACAAACCGCACCAGTCGATCTGATTCTCTTCAAGGAATCGTATTAATTGGTCATGGTCATCCTCAGTTTCGCCAGGGTAACCAACAATAAAATTTGTTCTGAACGCTGCGTCTGGTCTTATCCCCTTGATCCGTCGAATGATGTCTGTGAATCTCTCCCCATCTCCCCATCTCCGCATTTTGCGGAGAAGCGGAGAAGAGACATGTTGAAGGCTCAGATCAAAATAGGGAACAGGGCTACCTGCGATTATGTCGACCAGTTCCCCTGTAAGACTTGAGGGGTACAGATACAAAAGCCGAACCCAAGGGACAATAGTGCTGACTTCTTTTACTAAATCGGCAATACCTTCAGTGCTATCTCTCCGGTCCCTACCCCAAGACGCCAAATCCTGTGCGACTAGAACAATTTCCTGTACGTCCAAAGACAAGATTTCGTCTCGAATATCAGCAACTGATCTGGAACGCTGCGGACCCCTGAAGGAAGGAATAGCGCAAAATCCACAAATCCTATCGCACCCTTCTGCAATTTTGACGTAACCCCATGGCTCATCCCGTTTAGGTCGAGGTAAATTTAATAGATCGAATTTTGGGGTGTTTGGTTTCGTAGAGATCGATACGGGGACCCCGAACCCAACTACTGCGTCAACATCGTTTTTCAATGAAGATGCAATATCGTCTCCATACCTTTCAGCTAGACACCCTGTGACAACTAATTCAACATCGTCGGCTCGAAGTTGGCTTAATTCGAATACCGTTTCAATGCTTTCTTCCCTAGCTTCTTCTACAAATGAACATGTATTAACAACTATAAGGTTTGCATCTGTCGGTGAATCTGCGGGTTCTAAGCCATCTAGAAGAAGCGTTCCGGCTATTTTCTCACTATCAACCTTGTTTTTAGGGCACCCCAAAGTCTCTATCCAGAAGCTTTTACTCACCTCCTAAGCGTACCTTCCTAGGGAGTTTTATGCAGATACCAGTCTGAACTCCGAAAGCCTCGGTTTCCCCGTCAACTCCCGACGATGATCATCCATACCACATAAGCGGCAAGTAGGATTCCGGCTTCTGTACGGACGATTTTCCGACCAGAAAATATAAAGAGGGTACCTAGAGCTACTACGGCAAGGGTGAGGGTAATCCCGAGGAAATCAAGAAATATCCCGTCTTTACTTTCCCCAGGCGCAATAATGCCCATAAATCCTCCTATCCCAAATCCATTAAAGATATTTGATCCGAGCACTGTACCGACGATCAGGCCATGTTTCCCTTTTTTCGCCGCGACAGTAGAAGCAACAAGTTCAGGAAGGGAGGTCCCTACTGCAACCAAGCTAATGCCAATAAATCCGCTTTTCACTCCCCAACGATCTGCTAGGTCCATGGCGCCCTCAGTTACACAATACGAAGCGGCAACTACCCCAAGTAGAGCGATGATAAGTTTCGGTATTTCTTTCGCAAGGTTGTATTTCTCTATCGCAGGCAGCTTATTTCTTCTAGACGTTGGGAGAAGCTCTTCATCAGTGGAGGTTCTGAATTTGAACATTAACGACAATGAAATCAGAAGCAGTAAGAGCATCGTTACCCCTTCCCATCTACTTATTCCACCCCGAACAAAGAAAATAAATCCCAAAACGGACAACAACGAAAGAGGAAGGTGGAGTCTTTTGCCTCCGGTAGAAATCGAAGCTTGACTGATTAAAACAGCTCCTCCGAGGACAAGTGAAAGGTTTGCGACCATTGAACCGACCACATTCCCTGTAGCTAAATCCATATCATCTCGAACAGCGGAAGCTAGCGATACGGCTAGCTCGGGTAAACTCGTTCCAAAACCTACGACAATCGCCCCAACCACAGCTAACGAAACACCGGAATGGAGGGCGAGATCGCTAGAGGATTCAACCAGGATGTTCGCGCTATAAACCAATATGGCGAGGCCGGCAAAGAGAAGCACTAAAGACAGGGTCATAATATTTTTAAGTTACCTTTTAGGTTAGGCTTCGGCACTTTCACCAAGTTGTTCTTGAGTAACCAAAACTTCTCTTGGTTTTGACCCCTCACTGGGACCTACGATACCTCTTTCTTCAAGCATGTCCATCATCCTTCCAGCGCGTGCAAATCCTATTCGTAATTTCCTCTGTAGCATCGAAGTTGATCCCAGTTGCGAATCAACAACCAGGTCGATCGCCTTGAGAAGAAGTTCATCATCATCCGCATTCCCTGTGCCCCCTCCTGGAACCCCATTTCCAAAGATTGTGGTTTGCTCCTCTGTGATGGAAGGTTCGGCACTTACCTCTACCTCCGTCTGTTCCTTTTTAAGTCGCTTGACTTGTTTGCGCCACCCCTCGACTACGCGACGTACTTCACCTTCGCTCACCCATGCTCCTTGGATTCTTTGCGGGGAAGAAGATTTCGGGTCGAGCAAAAGCATATCCCCTTGCCCAACTAAGCGTTCCGCGCCCCCCTGGTCGAGAATGACTCTGCTATCGGTAAGGCTTGAAACAGCAAATGCGATTCGAGCAGGAATATTCGCTTTTATTACTCCAGTTATAACGTTGGTGGAAGGCCTCTGTGTCGCTATTATCAAGTGAATTCCGACCGCTCGGGCCTTTTGGGCGATACGACAAATAGAATCTTCAACATCTCGCGGCGCAACCATCATCAGGTCGGAAAGCTCGTCAATTACAACAATGATATACGGAAGCCGATCATATGTTTTTGGTGACCCATCAGGATTAACAGCGCTTGGTGGAGCTTCAATGGTCCCTTTATCGTATGCGGCGTTATAACCACCAATATCACGGAACCGAACTTCCGATAGGAGCTCATACCGACGATCCATCTCTCTACATGCCCATTGCAAGGCATTTGCGGCTTTCTTTGGATCAATAACGGGCTGTGTGAGAAGGTGTGGGACATTTTCGTATTGGGTCATTTCAACCATCTTGGGGTCTATAAGGATCATCCGAACAGACTCTGGCGTTGACCGCATCAACACAGATGTAACCATGCTGTTTATGCACGAACTCTTCCCAGCACCCGTTGCTCCAGCTAAAAGAATGTGAGGCATTTCCGACAAATTCATTAGCATGGATAGACCGTTGATATCTCTACCTACGGCGACTTCTAATGGATGTGTCGCTTTTCTAGCTTCTGGGGCGCTAAGGATGTCACCCAATGCGACTACTTGCCTTTCGTTGTTAGGGACTTCCACTCCTATCGCTTGCCTTCCCGGTATTGGGGCTAGGATCCTAACATCAGATGATGCCATAGCATACGCAATGTCCTTATTCAGCGCTGTAAGTTTAGACACTTTGATCCCTTGGGCTAGTTCCAATTCATAACGGGTAACGGTAGGGCCGACAACCATGCCAACTAACCTTGTT
>CAJWET010000062.1 GCA_913031515.1 uncultured Acidimicrobiaceae bacterium
GAGGGGATCTCCCGTAACGAATTCCAGACTTTTGGGGTCATCTCCGTTCAGAAAAGGAAGCACCACCGGAACTCCCCGATCTGCTGCAAGATCAACCATGAGTGGATCCTGAAGCCCATCTGATGCATTCATGAAATTCGCTCCAGCATCGAGTGCTCGCTCCATTATTTCTGGGTTCCAAGTATCAATAGAGAGCTCAATCTCCAACTGAGATAGCGCTTGGATTTTTCCTTCAAGACGGTTCCATTCTTCCTCGGTGTTAATGCGGTCAGCGTATTGGGTTGAGCCAGCTGCTCCTAGGTCAATTCCCACACACCCTTTTTCTATCAGTTCTTTCGCACGTGAAAGCGTCTCTTCAACTGTGATAGCGATAGAGAAGTCAGCTAAGGAATCATGAGAAGCGTTGATCACACCATGAAGTTTCACTCCGCCTACGGTAGAGGCCGAACCAGTCAGTTACACTTTCCGACTCTTCATTCTGACGGTAGTAACGATTAAGAAGGAAATTGGGCCTTATCAGGAGCAAAGGGAATTAATCCCGATAAATTCACACTATGCCCGTAAAGATTCGCATTCCAACCACCTTACGAGTCTTAACTTCCGGGGAGGCCGAAGTCAGCACCACCGAAGGAACCATTGCAGAGATTATTGAACAGCTTTGTGGGACTTATCCCGATTTTCAGGGACGGCTCGTTGACGATGAAGGAAACCTATTACGATTTGTCAATATGTACGTTGAAGACGAAGATGTTCGCTTTCTCCAAGGCATGGAAACTTTAGTAGATGATGGGCAAACAATATCGATTATTCCTGCTGTTGCAGGTGGGTAGCGGATGCCGAAAGAAGAAATAAAGATCTTTCCTGTTTCAAGTCGGAATCATTTACACGTTTCAGTACCATTACTAACGCTGAAAATTATTTCCATTGTTGATCGAATACGAATAGAGATCAGAAATGGAATAAATACGCAAATTGTTTTGTTCTTATAGATAAGAAGCCAAAGAGGAGAGATTGAATGGCAAAAATCATTTCATTTGATGAAGAAGCTCGACGAGGGCTTGAAGCTGGTATGAACACCCTTGCGGACGCCGTAAGAGTAACCCTTGGGCCTAAAGGCCGTAACGTCGTGCTTGACAAAAAATGGGGAGCTCCCACTATCACCAATGATGGTGTCTCTATCGCAAAAGAGATTGATCTCGAAGATCCTTACGAACGGATTGGCGCTGAATTGGTAAAAGAAGTTGCGAAAAAAACCGACGACGTCGCCGGTGACGGAACAACTACTGCAACAGTTCTAGCCTGGTCCATGGTCCGCGAAGGACTCCGAAATGTTGCAGCTGGCGCTAATCCGATGTCACTGAAAAAAGGAATTGAAGCTGGAGTTGCTGCAGCGGTTGAATCTATTCGGGGTCAATCACAAGATGTCTCTTCAGATAAGGACCAGATAGCAAATGTTGCGGCAATATCTGCAGCAGATTCCGAAATAGGTGGAAAGATTAGCGAAGCGATAGACAAGGTCGGAAAAGATGGAGTGATTACCGTCGAAGAATCCCAGACCTTCGGTATGGACCTAGATTTTGTCGAAGGTATGCGTTTCGACAAAGGTTACATCTCCCCGTACTTCGTTACTGACCCTGAGCGCATGGAGGCAGTATTAGAAGATCCCTACCTTCTTTTCATTGGGTCAAAAGTTTCCGCAGTTCGAGACATTGTCCCCGTACTCGAAAAAATCATGCAGTCTGGGAAACCTCTCCTTATCATCGCCGAAGATGTAGAAGGAGAGGCTTTGGCAACACTTGTTGTCAACAAGATACGAGGAACATTCACCTCTGTGAGTGTCAAAGCCCCTGGGTTCGGGGACCGTCGTAAAGCCATGCTTCAAGATATGGCTATTTTGACCGGCGGGCAGGTTATTAGTGAAGAAGTCGGACTTAAACTTGAATCCGTATCTCTCGATTTACTTGGACAAGCCCGCAAGGTTGTGATCTCCAAAGATGAGACGACGGTTATAGAAGGATCAGGAAATCGTGAAGACGTTGACGGCCGCATCGCTCAAATAAAAGCCGAAATCGAAAACACTGATTCTGACTATGACAGGGAAAAACTCCAAGAAAGACTGGCGAAACTCTCCGGAGGTGTAGCGATTCTAAAAGTTGGTGCTGCTACGGAAGTTGAACTCAAAGAGAAGAAACACCGAATCGAAGATGCTGTATCGACAACCAAAGCAGCTATCGAAGAGGGTGTAGTTGCTGGTGGCGGGGTAACGCTGCTTCGTGCTCAGGAAGACGTGCTTAAAGTAACGAAAGAACTTGCCAATCCCGATGAGGCAACAGGCGCACGTCTCGTAGCAAAAGCATTAGAAGCTCCCCTCAAGCAGATAGCTATTAACGCAGGGCTAGAAGGGGGAGTCATAGTTGAAAGAGTCCGGAACCTAGAAGGAGCACATGGACTTAATGCTTCTAGCGGAGACTATGAAGACCTTGTAGCCGCTGGAATTATCGACGCGGCGAAAGTAACTCGATCAGCTTTACAAAATGCTGCATCGATTGCTGCTTTGTTCTTAACTACCGAAGCAGTAATTGCTGATGCTCCCGAAGAAGCTGCTGGACAAGCAGGCATGCCAGAGATGGATTTCTAACAACGCTTTTCTCGATAGGTCAAATGAACTGGTATGGAGTTTCTACCCTAGACTTTAATCATGGAAAGTAATTCACTTCGGACATCTGAAGGCTTGGGAGTACTACATCTTTTTTGCAAGATCCAGAAAGACTTAGATAAACAAAAAGTTATCGAGGTAGCAGAAATAGCAAACGCTTCGTCGATGCAAGTTGTTTCGGTCACCATTCTTGGCCATAAGGCAGATATAGCATTTATGGTTCTTAGTGATGATTGGGTCCAACTACGTAAGTTCCAAACCACCATTGGTGCTTCAGGTTTGGAGATAGTCGATTCGTACGTGTCATTGACTGAAATTTCTGAATACGCTGACGGAGTTCCTGAAGAAATGCGCCAAGCCCGTCTATACCCAGAGCTTCCCCCCGAAGGAAAACCGGCGTGGTGTTTCTACCCTATGTCCAAACGGAGGAACCCGAATCAGAACTGGTTTACGTTAGCCTTCGAAAAAAGAAAAGAACTCATGTATGAACACGGAGCTTCAGGAAGAAAGTTTGCTGGACGGGTGCTACAGGTCATAACCGGTTCAACTGGGGTAGATAATTACGAATGGGGTGTGACGTTGTTCTGTGTTCATCCGGATGACCTCAAAGACGTTGTTTACACTATGCGGTTTGATGAAGCTTCAGCAGAATATGCGGAATTTGGCCCTTTCTATTCTGGTTATGTGACTCCCGTCGACGAGTTATTTCGCCAGACTTCCTAAATCCTTTACCGCCCATCAAACCGACGTTCCTATATGGTCTAGGACTGGGCCAGCGTCCCTAGATAGAGTTTTATGACATTTGGATCATTGAGGAGACTTTCTCCTGTCCCATCGTAAGCATTCTTCCCTTGATCTAGGACATACCCCCGTTCACTTATTTTGAGACATCTCGTTGCATTCTGCTCAACCATCACAATCGAAACTCCGGTTTGATTGATCGAGGTGACGTTCTCAAAGACTTCTACCTGTAATGCTGGAGATAACCCCGCAGAAGGTTCATCGAGAAGAAGTACAGCTGGCTCCATCATTAAAGCCCTTCCCATCGCTAGCATCTGACGTTCCCCTCCCGAGAGGAGGCCAGCGCGCTGCCGGATCCTCTCTCCAAGTCTGGGGAAAAGATCTGTGATTGCTTGTATTCGTTTCTCCACTTGTTGTTTTGGAAGTTGGTATGCACCCATTTCCAGATTTTCGGACACAGTTAGTGAAGGAAAAACGTTTTCGTTTTGTGGGACAAATCCGACACCTTTTTCCACAAGTTCATGGGCTGGAAGATTCGTAATCTCTTCTCCCATAAGTTCTACGGTTCCGCTTCGAACTTCGACAAGGCCAAACATACTTTTTACCAAAGTCGATTTCCCTGCACCGTTTGGACCAATAATCCCAACCAACTCGCCCTTATGGAGTTCAAAGTTGCACCCCGTCAAAATATCTACTCCTGGGAGGTAACCAGCTACTAGATCTTTGGAAGACAGGACAATTTCTTTGGTTTTTTCACCGACATCAGACATTCTTTAGCTCCTCTGCGACTGAACTACCAAGATAGGCATCTATAACTGCAGGATTTTTGGATACCTCACCCGGTGTTCCTTCGGCTATGATCCTTCCCTCAGCGAGGACAACGATCCAATCCGAAATACCCATTATGACGTCCATATCATGCTCTATGAAAAGTACGCTCACACCATCGTCGCGGAGATTTTCTATATGCTGCAATAGGGATTCGACAAGAGCAGGATTCACCCCTGCCATAGGCTCGTCGAGAAGAATCAGTGTAGGTTCCGACATTAGAGCTCGGGCCATTTCAAGAAGTTTCCTCTGACCTCCTGATAGTGTCGCTGCATATTCCTCGCGCATATGGGCTAGATTGAACCGCTCGAGCAGACCTTCAGCCTTCTCCAGCACTTTCGATTCCTGTTTCTTCCATTGGGTAGGAAGTAACGCATACCGGAGAAGCTCCCCACGTTGCTTGGCTGCCCCAAGAAGCATATTGTCAAGGACGGTCATTTTCGCCAGTGATTTGGTCAACTGGAATGTTCGTACCATCCCAGCCTGAGCGATAATATGTGGAGCTTTCCCTGCTAGTGAAGAATCACCAAAAACCCAAGATCCACTGTTGGGCTTATCAAATCCGGTGATGAGGTTAAAGAGAGTGGTTTTCCCTGCTCCGTTTGGGCCAATGAATGCGGTTATTATGCCGCGCTGAATTTCAAGGTGATCGATGTCTACAGCGCGTAAACCTCCAAATGTCCGTACCATATCGTCAAGGGTCAGAATCGGATCAGGTTTTGCAGATCCGATAGTTGCTTCAAACGAATTCGAAGATGCGTTACCTGACATCGATCTGCGCCTCCTCTTTTTTCCCGACGAGACCTTGAGGTCTCCAAATCATCAAAACAGCCAACATAATACCCATCATGATCATCCGTACGCTGGCGATATCGTTCGATTCAAGGATGGCTTCAGGAATCCATCCGGAATCTACCATCTGTCGAAGAAGCTCTTCGACGAAAACGATTATAAACCAGAACGTAATCGCCCCGATGACTGGACCCCATACAGAAGCGGCTCCGCCTAAAATTAAGACGGTCCAGATAAAGAACGTAGTTTGAGGTTTAAACTGCTGTGTTTCGACAAATCCCGTATTTAGTGACCGGGTGATTCCTGCTAGTGCTACAATCATCCCACCGATGATCAAGCTCTGCAGTTTATAGGAGAAGACGTTTTTCCCCAGAGCTCGCGCCGCATCTTCGTCTTCACGGATCGCCTTGATGACCCGACCCCAAGGAGAACGCATCAACCCCCAAATCAGCAAGGTTGTGAGCATAACCATCGTCCACCCAAGAATCATTACCCAGAGTGTCTGCTCGTCAAATCTCAAACGCCAGAATCCATAGGCCCCATCATTGATTGGATTCCAATCAATAGTGACGACATCGGCAAACGATACGTTTGCATTGCGATCTTCGATACTTGGAAGTCCGAAAGGACCTCCGGTTAGATCCAGAAGCCTTTGAGACCGGAATGAGATGCGGAGCACCTCAGCAATAGCGATGGTGGTTATTGCGAGATAGTCTGCCCGTAAACGCAGAGAAGGTAGGCCGATGCTCAAAGCGATACCGATCGCGAAGACCAAGCCGGCTGCTATTCCGAGTAACAGCGAGCCCCCTAGCCACCCTTGGGTGAAGAAAATAGCCATTCCGTATGCTCCAGCAGCCATAAATGCGACAACGCCAAAGTTCAGCAGCCCCGTATAACCGTAATGCAGGTTTAGTCCTACAGCTGCTAAAGCAAATGTTGCTGCTTGGACACCTATTGAAGTCCGCAAAGCTAGTCCGAGCAGTTTACTTATGTCGATTCCGGCGAGAAGATTCAAAACCATGTCATCACCCGAGCCTCTCGCGAACACCAAGAATGCCTTGCGGCCTGACGAGCAGGATTACGATGAGCACTACCAAAGCGGTCAAAAACTTTAGGTCATTGTCTAGCCAGAATGTTGAGGTTTCCGAAGCAAGACCAATGGCTAAACCACCCACCATGGCTCCGTAAGCAGTGCCTAACCCTCCTAAAGTCACAGCAGCGAAAATTAGGAGAAGAATTTTCTCACCCATTTGCCATTCAACCACTTGTGTGAGTCCGATCATGATTCCCCCGAGGCTTGCTAATGTGCTGCCAAAAATCCAAACCCACATAATCGTTTTGTTCACGTCTATTCCAGAAGATTCAGCTAATGCCGGATTATCGGAGACAGCACGCATCGATGTCCCCAATTTTGTTCGTTGGAGCAGGACACCGACGGTAACGAGAGTCACAAAGGAAATCGCAATGATGTAATAATCTTTAGGGGGGAGTTCGATTGGTCCGAACGAAACTCCGCTTTGAATCTTAAATGATTCGTAAGTTTTTGGTTCAGCGCCATGGTATATCAGCATCAGATATCTCATCAGGAATGCAAGGCCGATTGAAACAACCATAAGAGAGATATTTGTCATTTTCTTCCGCCTGAGCGGTCCGAAGACGCCCTTTTCTAAAAACAGTCCGAGGAAGCCACCTATTATGACAGCTAAAACAACTGCTATTGGAAATAATCCTCCACTAAGGCCCATAGATGATTCAAGTACAAGAGCCGTAACAGCTCCGAATGCCACCATCTCTGAATGAGCGAAATTTACTAGGCCCGTCACCCCGAAGATCAATGAGAGTCCTATTGATGCTAGGGCAACGAGTAACCCTACTTTCAACCCACTGATCATCCGATTGAGCAGCCTTTCCCAAGTCGGTGGGATTTCCAGAATTGTTGACGCATCTGCTCCCGTGAGTTGGAATCCCACAGATTTCTTACGCCACTCTTCGACAATCACCGTTACTTCAGATGAAGCTCCATCTTTTACAGTAATACCGTCAGGGAGAGGGCCGATAAGTTGCACAGTGAATTCACCAAGGGAAGGAATCGGAATCTCCCATTTCCCATCTTCGCCCGTTTCAGTTGATCCAACCTCTTGACCAGCTGCGTCTACAACTGTGATGGTAACTTCAGGAATAACTTCACGGCCTACTCTGACTGTGCCACGAAAGACGACGTCGTTATCTAATGCAGAAGCTACAAAAGGAAATGCCAGACTGGCGCAAAACGCAGCCAAAGCCAAAATAAGTATCCCTTTTACTCTTCTTGTCACAAGAGGACTTTAATCCGCGGAAGCGCATCCTCCTAACCCAAATGGAAACAGCAGCGGGTTTTCATTTTGCACTTGAGTTTGATTAACGATTCCAACCCGCATCTGAAATATGCCGCTCTTCAAAAAAAAGACAACCATCTGGGCAGCCGAATGGCATCTCCTCGTTGCTTCCGATTCTGCAACGCTGCACTACTTCCCCAGACTGAACTGTTCTGCTGCTGTAATGTCTACAATCCTCACGCACACCCATTTCCTTATTTTCACCCCTGTTGACCCGACTTACAAGTAAATAAGCGTAAGAGTTAACACTCTTGAAACAATTCAGAAATCTCTTTCTATTACTATTTAGAAAATTTCTTAATTTACATTCGCTCGTTTAATGAACGTCGATAGAAGGGAACAGTATGGAAACAGGTGATTTTGCGTGGATGCTGATTTCGACAGCACTCGTTGTCTTTATGGTGCCGGGGTTGGCGTTGTTCTATGGGGGTATGGATAGATCCAAAAATGTGCTGAACATGCTCAATATGAATATGTACTGCATTGGGATCGTTCCGTTGCTTTGGGTTACGTTTTCTTGGACCCTTGGAAATAGCTCAGATGGTTCAGGATTTTGGGGTGGTGATCTGATAGGGAATTGGGATCAATTCGGTCTCAAAGGACTTAATTTAGATGCAGAATCTTTGATCTTTGTCGCTTTTTTAATGACATTTGCTTCGATCACCCCCGCATTAATTTCAGGTGCTGTCGCCGATCGTATGAAATTCTCGGCATGGGTTCTTTTTGTCCCGATTTGGGTTTTGCTTGTGTATACCCCGGTCACCTATTGGGTGTACAGCGGCTGGCATAGCGAGATGGGTGCCATAGACTTCGCGGGTGGTACAGCTATCCATATCAATGCTGGGGTTGCATCACTCGCCTTGGTTATGG
>CAJWET010000063.1 GCA_913031515.1 uncultured Acidimicrobiaceae bacterium
AAGCGATGGTCATATCTGATGCCGACAGAGACTTTTTGAAAAATTATGACCCTAGTCTCTTTCCTCCAAACGCTGTTACTGCAGATGTTATTCTCTTGACGATCAGATCTGGGAGGCTTGCAGTGTTACTAGTAGAGCGAGATACACCTCCTGAACAGGGGAGTTGGGCTCTTCCAGGTGGCCACCTCGATCCTCAAGAATCAATTACTCAAACGGCATTAAGAGAGCTTTCGGACAAGACCGGACTTTCTGCCGAACCCACTCACCTTGAACAATTGCAGACGTATTCGACGCCTGGGAGAGATGCTCGAGATGAAATAATGCGAGTTACTTCTGTAGCGTATCTAGCTTTCATGCCTGACCCGGGAACGCCACGTGCGGGAGCTGGTACTCGTTCCGCACGTTTTTGGGCAGTGGATGACCTTCCTGAGTTTAACCCATCGCTCGATAGCGGAGAAGGGCCGATGCTTGCTTTCGATCATTCCGAGATGCTTCTAGACGGATTAGAAAGGGCAGCAGCAAAACTTGAATACACGACCTTAGCCACAGCCTTCGTAGATGATCAATTCACAATCTCTGACTTAAGACGTGTCTTTGAAGCAGTATGGAGAAGTCAAGTTGACCCAGCTAATTTTTCCCGAAAGGTTAAAGCAACTCCGGGCTTCATTGAACCTACGGGGGGCAAAAGGGCAACTGGCCGTGCGCCAGCTGGCCTATATGTCAAAGGGGATGCTGATATTATTTCCCCCCCATTTTTTCGGCCTTCCATGCAGTAGTAGTCCGGCTAGGCGGGATAAATTACCGAAAACGTAGGACGGGTCAAAAGGTCGAGTACCCTAACTCATGCTGCGCCGGTGGCGGAATTGGCAGACGCGCAGGGTTTAGGACCCTGTGTCCATTAGGATGTGTGGGTTCAAGTCCCACCCGGCGCACAAAGGTAAGCGCCATCAGCCAAAGGCGATGTAACCAGTGTCAAGGTTTGCTGATGAAGAATTTTCCTTGGATTCAGCTACGCTGGAAGCGTTGAAATGGTGTAATCGGCCTATACCGTGACCAAGTGAAAAGATGAACTGAGGAGCTCAGATAAATTATGTCCTTTCCTACAAAATCCCTCGCCTCCGATGGAGGATCTCATATGTCAGGCCAGTTCGATGTGTATTCACAGTTATTGAAGAACCGTATCGTCATGATGTGGGACACACTTGATGACGACATAGCAAAATCGATTACCGCACAACTGCTTTACCTTGAAGGGGAAAATCCTGATCAAGATATTTGGTTGTATATAAATTCTCCTGGAGGATCAGTGACTGCTGGAATGGCTATTTATGACACTATGCAGTTCATCAAACCAGACGTAGCAACTATTTGTCTAGGTTTGGGTGCATCCATGGGACAATTTCTACTTGGAGCGGGAGCTCCAGGCAAACGGTACTCATTGAAACATGCCCGCATCATGATGCATCAACCCTCCGGTGGGATACAAGGGCAAGCTTCTGATATTGCGATCCAAGCTGAGCAGTTAAATTACATCAAGAAGTTGATGGCTGAGCTTATTGCCGGCCACACAGGCCAAGACGTCGACCAGGTACAGGCAGATTCAGATCGAGACCGTTGGTTCACTGCGGAAGAAGCCAAAGAATATGGAATCGTAGACCATGTCATTACTAGCAGGGGTGAAGTTAACTAGCTTCCACCAGGGCCTTTAACTTCTAATTCTCGATTTCAGGTTGCACCGGAGTTGCCGTGGGCTCAAATGGTGAGGTAAATACAAGCCCACATTCTATTTCCCCGTATCGTTCGAGTGCGCGGGCTGCGGTTGTAACCTCGTCAAGCTCATCCTGAAATTTTCTCAATTCAGTCGTGCGTTGGTTAGGAGAAACAGAAACCAATTTTAGCAGGATGTCCTCATAGAGAGATGCGACTGCTTGAGCATCAGAAGAAATACTGGCCGGCGCCTTTGCAGCTAATTCAAGGAGGTCAGCTGCAGTTTGATTGACGGAGGTGGGGTTATCAAAATTAAGATTCCCTAAGGTTGAATTTGGATCGGCCAAGATTTGAAGAGCCTGACAGAAGTTAGATGAATTTTCTTCACTTGAGTCAGAAGAACAGGAAAATCCAATCACAACCAACAGAGGCAGAAAGAGAGATGTAGAAACTATTTTCAAGTTCACTGTGCTGAAGCAGCGGTTTCTCGCAGTTCCGATATGGCGCTCTCAACTCCTTCAGGATGAGAGAAAACGGCACTTCCCGCAACAAATACATTTGCTCCAGCGTCAGTAGCCTGAGCAATAGTAGAGGCGGAAATACCTCCGTCGATTTCGATATCTATATCTAAACTCTGCTCAGAAATCCATGCCCCGACCTTTCGGATCTTTGCTTCCTGAGAAGCAAGGTATTTCTGTCCTCCGAAGCCTGGGTTCACAGACATGATGAGAACTTGATCAACGAGATGAAGGACATGTTTGATGTTTTCAATTGGAGTTGCCGGATTTAAAGTCACCCCCGCTTTCCCCCCAAGTTCAAGAATCTCGTTTAGTGAGCGATCAAGATGTTTGGTTGATTCGACATGAAGCATTATTAACTCACAGCCTGCTCTAATGTATAAAGGTGCGAGAAGGTCTGGGTCTTCCACCATGAGATGAGCTTCAAAAGGGATCTCGACAGATTCCCTACAGGATGAAACAACATCGGGACCGATAGTGAGATTCGGAACAAAATTCCCGTCCATCACATCCCAATGGATCCTATCAGCACCAGCTTTTTCGAGCATCTGGAGTTCATCACCCAGTTTGCTGAAGTCGGCGGGAAGTATCGAAGGGCATATTTCGATCGGACGCTTGCTTGTATCAGATGCTATTCCCATGACTCCCCAAAACTATCCTTACGGCCATTCCTAATGAAAAACCAGAACCAACTCCATTATTCCTATTATCTGCTATCACGGAAAGGATAGTGAGATATTTATTAGATGACCTCGGTTCTGCTAATTCTTCTGGAACAACAGAATAGTGGCCATCTAGTTCCTATTTATTGAATATCGCTCCCGGGTTCAATATCCCGGCGGGGTCGAATGCCACCTTTACTCTCCGAAATAGTTCTATTTCGGAGTCAGTCCTGTTGAAATGGAGATAACTGGCTTTGGCTCTACCGATACCATGTTCAGCAGAGATACTACCCCCGATGGAAGCTACGAATTCTAATACGACTTTATCAACAGTTAAGTCCTCAGGTTCAGGACCCAAGATATTTACGTGGATGTTGCCATCACCTGCATGGCCGAAAAGGAATAGTTGGGCGTCATTGTCTATTGAACGAACGACTGCTTCTATATTGTCGTAGAAATCAGCCAATCGCCCATGGGGTATGGTGACATCAAGTTTGTGGGGAACCCCAGTCGCTGAGATTGCTTCAGTATGGAGTTCTCGGTATCGCCATATCCTCTTTCTGCTAACAGCGTCACTACCAAAAGCTACATACTTGGAGCTCTCGAGGAAACCAGCTAGAGGACTTTGACTGATTCTGTCAACCAAACCCGATTGTCCAGCAGCATCAACTAGTAAGTACACATTTGATGGAGTGCTCCAAGGAGGAGTTAATCCAAATTGATCGCATACGAGCGAAAGACCATTGCGAAAAAAAATTTCACAGGCTTGAACGTCATAAAGGTCTTTCTTTACTACTTCAACAACACGTAGGGCTTCCTGCAGCGATTCAAACCCCAGAAGAATCGATATTTCCTCTTCCGGAGCATTTACGAGGCGAAGCCTTGCCCTTGTAACCACCGCCAGAGTTCCTTCACTACCGCAAAGCAATCCGGGGAGGTGATACCCCGTATTGTCTTTTGCGAGTCCTCTGAGGTCCCCGACAACCTCTCCAGTTCCTGTAACTGCCTCTAGGCCAAGAACCTGCCGGCGTGTATTCCCATAACGGAGCACTTGTGATCCTCCAGCGTTCGTAGCTATTGTTCCACCTATTGAAGCGCTATCTCTGGCGCTCAAATCTACACCGTATTTCCATCCAAGCTTGATCGCTGCTTGTTGGACGTCTCCGAGGGTGACTCCCGCTTGGGTAACGAGTTGGCCTGAGACCCCATCTGTTTCTTCAATGTTGGTCATTTTTTTCAAGGAGAGAATCAATTCTCCATTCAATGGTGTAGCCCCGCCGACCATACCGGTATTCCCTCCTTGGGGAATAACTGCGACAGAATTCGCAAAGCACCACTGCAAGACTTGTGAAACTTGGGCTGTGTCTTTTGGGAAAAGAACAGCTGGAGTAGACCCAATATACCGACCGGTCCAATCGGTCGTATAACCGCCATGGATGTCTTTATTAGTGATAACCCCTTCAGGGCCAAGAATGTTTTTAAGGGTTTGTAGTTCCATTTTTAGAGATCGTAACAGTGCTTTCAGGGTTTCTCGAGAAAAGAAGCTACTTAGTGTCGCTCTTAAGTCAGGGCTTCGCTCCGTTTTCTCCTACACTTTTACTTGATGGGAACTAAAGCTTTAAATACATCCAACGATCGAACGAACGCAATGTATTCCTATTGCCTTCGTTTCTTTTCAGAACTTAGAGCTCTGGGTGTAACCAACGTAGTGGTGTCTCCCGGGTCTAGATGCACTCCATTAACTCTCTCAGCGCAGGCGGCCGGTTTGGACGTGGTGGTTCAACTTGACGAAAGAGTCGCAGCTTTTCACGCGCTTGGAGCGGCGAAAGTTTCCGGTGTCCCAACGGTACTTGTCTGTAGTTCTGGGACCGCTGCTGCAAATTATCTTCCAGCAGTCATCGAAGCAAACCATGCCCAAACACCTATGATTATCTGCACAGCTGACCGCCCCCCAGAACTCCGCCAGTGGGGGTCAGGCCAAACTATCAACCAAGTCGGAATTTATGGGGGTAATGTCCGGTGGTCTTATGACCTTCCAGTTGTTTCAGAAGTAGGGCAAAATCTTGCTCGCTCTACAGCTTTGAGAGCATGGTCAATGTCCACAGGAAATTTTCAAGGTCCCGTTCATTTAAACTGGCCATTTCGTGAACCTCTTGAACCATCCGAGAATCTAGTGGCCCCCGAACCAACCCTAACTGTGGCACGGCAGCATGAGGTCAAATATTTGGAAGACCCAGTTCTCGCTGATCTTGCGGAACGATATGAACGCGGCCTAATTACTGTTGGGCCAAATAATCTGCCAATGGATGAATTTGATTCCCTCCTTGCATTTAGTGCCAACAATGGGTGGCCGATCTTAGCCGATCCCTGTTCCCAGATTCGGGGTATAGAAAATCAAAAAAACGCACCAATCATCACTTCGTATGAAATCTTATTTTCATCTGATCAATTTGTATCGCTTCTTCCATCTGTAGATGTCATTGTCCATGTTGGGTTGCCAGCGATTTCAAAATCGTATCGCCTATGGAAGCAGAAAAACCCACCAAGTAGATATGTGCTTGTTTCCCCCGGTGTGGATTGGCCCGACCCTTCACATGAAGCAACTGATGTTGTTAACAGCTCAATGCTTAACTCCTTTCCATATTCAACTTTAGGTCGGGGGTTAGATACGGATTGGTGTCAACTTTGGATAAACCATGACAATCTGGCCGTTGAAACCATTCAAGCCCATGTTGCTGAAGGTAAGTGCGAGTTATCCGTAGCCGCCAGAATACTTTCATGCATGCCGGCTGGGTCAACCTTGGTTCTATCGAACTCAATGATTGTCCGAGATGCAGAATTAGCATTCCAGAAGACTGGGACGGGCGTCACTATAGTCAGCAACCGCGGGGCGAACGGTATTGACGGCGTCATATCAACCGGAGTTGGCGCATCTTCAGCTGGAGAAGGGCCTTGCCTCGTCTTAGTGGGGGATGTCGCAGCAGTACACGATGTCGGTGGGCTTGTAGCGGCGGGACGACTCCAGAGCGATATCGTCATTGTCGTTATTGATAATGGAGGTGGAGCGATCTTCTCCTTCTTACCGATAGCGGAAAAACTCGATGCAGAAAGCTTCACAAATCTTTTCACTACCCCGCATCGAACAAACCTTCAGCGGATCGCCGAATCAGCGGAAATAGAATCCTCAGTGATCGAATCCCTACCAGAAATTGAACAATTACTAACACGGGCTTTTAAATCTCGTGGGCCCAAGTTTTTCACGTATGTGACAAGCATTGAGGAAACGGTCAAAACATACGAAGATATCCGGTCTGACTTTCAGAGGTCTTTACGCGAGGAATGATGCTCCGAACAGGTACTGGGAGAATGATCGACCTATACACTCGTGATGAGGGCGAAGGACCCCCGATGATGCTTTTGCATGGCCTCACCGGAAGTGGGGAATCTATGTCCCAGATATCAGAATCTCTTTCAAACCGAGTGATTCGTCCAGACCTACTAGGCCATGGATTAAGCCCAGCTCCAGAAGAACTTGACCACTACCGGATTGAGTCAATGGTTGATCAACTTCATCGCATAGTTAAAAGTCGAGTGGGTGGACCGACCGCTATTTGTGGTTACTCTATGGGGGCACGTCTAGCCTTATCGTATACTGTCCGTTATTCGCGTTATGTCAGTGCATTAATTCTCATTGGAGGGACAGCTGGAATTGAAGATCGTAAAGAAGCTGAAAGGCGAGCGGGTGCGGATGCACAACTTGCAGCCCGTGTAGAAAGAGAAGGTATTGCTGAGTTCACGCACTATTGGGAACATCTCCCCATGTTCTCCTCTCAGTTTCAACTTCCTTTTGAACTTAGATTAACTATCCGGCGCATTCGTTTATCTCAACGTCCGCTCGGTATCGCAAATACTCTCCGCATGGCTGGTACGGGACTAATGGCTCCACTTTGGGAGTTTCTACCAGAACTTCATACCCCAACGCTTCTTATTACTGGAAGCAATGATGTTAAGTTCACAGAGATAGCTCAACGTATGATGCATGTTCTCCCACATGGAAACCATGTCACTATTCCAAATGCTGGCCACGCGGCCCACATTGAGAATTCTCACAAGGTGGCAGGTCACATAAAAGCGTTCTTGGGGAAAATATGAGCAGGCTAACCATGGAGGTAATCGATCTAGATCTCGAAATGACCGAAATTATCGTTACTGCCCAAGAGGAGATATCTAGAAGAAAAGGTCAAGAAATTCACCTCACAGATGATGGTGTCACAGGAAAAGGCGAGGTATTACCGCTTCCTCCTTGGTCGAAAAGTACTGCGATAGAAACAGAAGAAGAACTGAGAACCATCCAGCTGAACCCAGAACAATATCGCCGAAATGCACGAATCTTCTCACTTGAAGTTCAAGCTGGAATGGGGTCTGCATCGTGGACACAAAGAGCAGCTTCATCGGGAGAGCCACTGTGGTCATTTCTTGGAGGGAAGACCGATCGAGTATTCGTAAATGCCCTCATAGGAGGTGGGACAGAGAGCATGCTACGTAGATCCATCAGTGAAGCATTGAATAAAGGGTATGGGACTCTCAAAGCAAAGATGGGATTTTCAGATGATCAGAGAAGACTTGAGGTAATCGCTGATGAAATTACACCAGAGACTAGAGTGCGTCTTGATGCAAACGGCGCATGGACTCCTCAAGAGGCATTAGATCTAACCCAATCAGCGCATAAACTTCTGGGAGAACGACTTGAGTATGTAGAAGATCCTGTATCTACTATTGAACAACTTCAAGAAATCCGATCTAACCTTCTTGTCGCAGTAGCCTCTGATTTCCTTACGCCGACTCAACAGGCCATTGAACAAGCAATTAACCAAAGGATAATCACTCACATTGTTTTAAAGCCCGCTCTTTTAGGGGGTATAGAACCCGTCTTGGACCTTTCAAAAAAGGCAGACGACGCGGGCATTTCGACAGTATTGTCATCCACTTATGATGGGCCAGTTGGGTTGCACTCCTGGTGCCACCTAGCTGCCGTTACCGGACCCGATATCACCCATGGTTTAGCTACGGCAGAGTTAATTGACGATAGACGGATGAAAGCACTTACTCCTAGAAACGGAGTCATTGAGCTCCAAGGCCAGTGAGGAGAACCCGTTTTAACACTTTCCCAGAAGCTGTTTTAGGTAAATGTTCTACCGTATGAAGAGCTCGCGGTAATGCGTATCTAGGAAGAAACGACTCTAACTCTTCTCTAAGCTTTTCCAGTGATGAGGGTTTGTTCCTGTACTCTAAGACGACAAATGCTGT
>CAJWET010000064.1 GCA_913031515.1 uncultured Acidimicrobiaceae bacterium
AAAACAGAGAGACTATTTTTGTTCGTACTCCATTTTCATTTGTCGGAAATCTATTTAAAAAATATTGGCGTAGTAAAAATATGACAAAAGATCTACTTCAGGATGAAATTGATATTTATCACGGCCTATCTAACGAACTTCCTTTAGATATCGAAAAAACTGACATTAAATCAGTTGTTACAATTCATGATCTTATTTTTATGAGATACCCAAAGCTTTTTTCTGCTATCGATCGAAAAATTTATCATAAAAAGTTTCAATCTGCTTGCAATAGGGCCGATAAAATTATAGCAATAAGTCAGCAAACTAAAAATGATATTATAGAGTTTTTTGGAACAGACGAAAATAAAATTGAAGTTGTATATCAAGGATGCAACAAAATATTCCAATCTGGAATTTCTGAAATTGCTGCAGTCTCGACTAACAGTTCGGTATACCCCCTTTGACCGTTTGTTCCTTCTGCTACTGCCGACCGCTTAAATTCAATAGAAAGAGCGAAGAACTCAGAAAGTTTGCCGTAGACGTCATCTAAAAAATTCTGCGAAATATCATGTGCGCTGTAAACAAAACCTGTCTGCAGGCTTTTCGCGACTCCATCGACAATAGCTCGACGCGCTGCCTGATCGCCTCGTTCGAAAGCTAAAAGGTCGACATCGAATACCTTGCTACCCATACCCTTACCCTATCGGAACAAAAGAGACTCACCGGTGGAGGTTAGAACGCGCCGACTCTATCGGGTCACTATCGGTTAATATTAGTCTGTGGGTTATATGCGAACGACTAGAGCTTCTTTAGTGCTGGTATTGATATCAGCACTGCTCCCGATGGTATTTATTTCAACTGCAGCTTCGCAAAGTCAAGATGACGTTGACACCATTGAACAAGCTAAAGAAGAACGGGAGTTGGCTCGCGAGCGAGAACTTTCCGCCGAATCAGAGATCGCACTACTGGAAGCAGAAGATATTGAGGTTGTCGCAGCTCTAGAAGCCGCGATTAGTTTGGTGTACCTTCAGGAAGCCAAAGAACAAGCGGCTCAACAACGACTCGAGGCTGCTCTAAATCAAAAGGTCATCGCTCAGGAAAGTTTTCTTGAAATCGCACAGGAAATTCAGCTTCTAGAAGATAGGGCAGTTGCTTATGCAGTTGAATCCTATCTCGGTTTGAGTGATCAAAGGGCAGAAGCATGGTTTGAGGCAGATGATGCGACAACAGCTGCGCACAAAATTGCCCTACTGGACTTTGTTACAAGTGACACTAATGATGTTCTTGACCGCTTAAAGCTTATTCAAGAGGAACGCGATTCATTTCTTAACGCTGCCTCAACTGCCGAAGCAGAAGCAGATTTAATAAGTGCTGAACTCGAAGAGGTTCGGGTTGAACTGGAAGCCAAGCGAATAATAAAGGAAGAGTTGAAGGAAGAGCTTGATGCAAGGCGGGCGCATTGGGACTCTGTGCTTGCAGTAGCAGTACAAGAGCAGCAAAGTATCACTGACTTCATCGTAGCTGAAGAAGAACGTATCGCTAGAGAATTAGAAGAAGCCCGACGTCAAGCTGAACTAGATGCACGACTAGGTCAAATAAGTGAATCTGGCTGGACTTATCCCGCTGCCGGAGCGGTGGGATCTGGATTCGGTATGCGAGTTCATCCAATTCTGGGATATGCCAGAATGCACAATGGTCTTGATATTGGCTGTGCATATGGTGATCCGATATGGGCTGCGACTGAAGGGATAGTAACAATTGCAGAATCGTATGGTGGATACGGGAACGCGATCGTTGTACAACATGCAAATTCTACGGCCAGCCTTTACGGGCACCTTACGGGATTTACTGTGGGTGTAGATCAGTATGTTTTTACTGGTGATCAAGTAGGTACATGCGGAACAACAGGGCTTTCGACAGGGCCTCACCTTCATTTCGAAATTAGATTAAGTGGAGTCCCGATAGATCCACTGCCATATCTTCCTTAGAGAAAAACAGCCACCAATCCTAAAACCAAAGTGATTGTGAAAAGCACACTCCCCAGCAGCAGCATGTGAGGAATATAAAGGGATGTTTTTTGTATTGGAGCTTTCATACCAAGGATAGGTGATGCGGGTCCGCTGTGAGATTGACTACTCACCGGTTTAGGGATAACTCCTGGAGGGTCTATACGCGTTTCGTTATTTGAGCGTACCTTTTCGCTCCATTTCTTTCCGCTCCACCAGCGTTGATCATGACGATGATATGGGTCATACTCCCAATTTCCGACATTGGGGCCGTTTAGGTGTTCTGTTTCGTTGTTTTGCATGTTTCTATCGCCCGTTAATCGAATAAATATAATAATCTCACATAAACTTGATTTAGGGAAAAGCTCTATTAAAAACTGGCTCGATAAATCGCAAGGATGGAATCGTGGACATTGGTATCGCTCAACTTGCTCAGATGTGCGGGGGCATTGTACAAAATGAACATTCAAATTTTGCAACTGGGTACTCTATAGATTCAAGGACAATTAAACAAGGAGATCTGTTCATCCCGTTAATTGCTGAACGCGACGGTCATGATTATATTGCTGCTGCACTAGACGCTGGTGCAGTTGCACATCTGTACAGTCATGGAGAGCCGCATGGAACCGCGATTAAAGTAGACAATACCCTCGAAGCACTTCAACGATTGGGCCGAGAAGTAATAAAAAAAATAGAAGGTACGACGATTGGTATTACCGGATCAGTAGGAAAAACAACTACAAAGGACATGCTTCGAAGCTGCTTCGCTTCTTCATATAGTGTGTGGGCTAGCGACCGTTCATTTAATAATGAAATTGGTGTGCCACTAACGATCCTCTCCTCGCCTGAAAATGTAGATTTTTTAATTCTGGAAATGGGGGCGCGTGCAATAGGGCAAATAAAGAACCTATGTCAGATAGCAAGCCCAGGGGTAGGGATAGTAACGCGTATCGGTATTGCGCATAGTGAATATTTTGGTGATTTAGATCAAACTATTCTCGCTAAAGGTGAACTTGTAGAGTCGTTAGATGCTAGCGGTTTGGCGGTGCTGAACAATGATGATGGACATGTCAAGAACCTGAAAGACAGAACGTCAGCAGAAGTACTCTTATATGGGGCGAAATCGGGAGACGTGGTTGGACAAAACATTTCTGTATGTGGAGACCTCAAAACGAGATTCCATCTCCGTTCACCATGGGGGAATTCGGATGTCCTATTGAATGTCCCTGGAGCGCACAACGTAACTAATGCGCTGGCGGCGGCCGCAACCGCTTTGTATTTCAATGTTCCAATTGATGAAGTCATCAGTGGACTGGAATCAGTTGAAATTTCTCCTTTGCGAAATGAAACATTTAGGACCTCTTCTGGGATGCTGGTAATCAACGATTCTTATAATGCGAATCCTTTGTCAATGAGAGCCGCTTTGGATGTCCTAATCTCAACCGGAAGATCAAATCTTGTAGCTATTCTAGGTTTGATGGCAGAACTTGGTGAAGAGTATGAAATGAGCCATAGAGAAATTGGAGAGATTGCCGAATCAAATAATATTTCTGTTATTTCAGTTGATGTCGAAGAATATGGAGGGCGCCTAACTTCGAACGTGGAGGAAGCGACTGAAGTACTGAAAGACACTTTTTCCCTTGATGGCAATACAACTCTGCTGCTGAAAGGTTCACGTGTAGCAGGGCTGGAAAGTATAGCGGACGCACTTCTAGACATGGATACTTAGATTATTCGGTTGGAAGTTCGTTGGGCATTAGTGGCGAATTTGTTATCTGGTATTCAGCTAGTTTCGAAGCATCACAGTGTTGACATAGATACACAAGTCGTGCGCTTTGCATTGAAAGTTGAGTTCCGCGGGATTTACTAACTATTGCTTCGTATGCTGGGCGGACATCAGTCGATGTGCATCGGTCACACCTTGGTTTTAGGTCACGTAACCAGACCAAATCGCACGATAAGCAATGGACAGTAATGTCACCGTCTACCTGTTCACCATTTAGATCTTCTGATTCGCCACATCTCGGACATGAAATAAGTACTCCCACGTATAAATGATAGGAAAAACGGTTCGGTTATTCAAGAATCATGAAATGAGTTAGGCTCTGTCTGGAGGTCTATGGAATGGGAAGTGGGCAGAATTTTTACAAGATACTCGGGGTGCCCGCAGATGCAGAACACTCACAAATTCGTAACGCTTATCTAGGTAAGGCCCGAAAACTTCATCCAGATAATTTTCGAAACTCACCCAAAGAAGACCAAAAACGTTCTGAAGAGTTGATGCGTTCATTAAATCAAGCCTGGACAACGCTATCAAACCCTGCGAAGCGGAAAAAATACGATGACGAACTGTTAAGTCAAAGAACGGCAGATGAAATGAATTCCAGCGGGAAATTCTCCTATTCTGAACGCTGGACTCCAGAGGCGAAAGCCGATGAATCTGCTGATCGATACGCTACACACGAAGAAATGCAGCTTACGGGATTCGCAAAAATTGCCCGACCCATTCCACTTCTACTCGTACTTCTTGGAGGATTGGCAATTTTAGCAGTAGTAGCTTTCTTTGGAAATAACGGGAATAGTAAGTCAACGCGTCCCGTACCTGTACCTACAGGAGTCCCAATGGCATGCATGGATTTTGTAGCGGGATCCAAAGGGGTGGAAGTTCCATGCGGTAATCATGATGCCGTCATATGGACTACGGTTCTGTCGGGCGAGTCTTGCCCGAAGGATCTTTCTCAAGTTTTTAATGGTCGGGGAGGTCTATTCTGCTTCACGCGTTCGGAGGATAGCTGAGTATTTGGGTAGCTTCTGTTCTAAAAACTCCGTCATAAAGCGCTAGCCCGAACAGCAGTTGGACAAGAGCATCAGCTCCGTAACGTTCAATAAACATTGACCTTACCGAACTGGTGATTCCTCGAACGTCAAAAGTAAAATATTCAGACATTTCGATTGCGAGCGTATCAAGTTCTGTAAAAGGTGTTCTAAGAGGCTCAGACGTTTTGTTAGCCACCAGCAAGTTCCTCATCCTCGTTTTAGCAACATTAAATGTATTTGGAGGAAGCGCTTCCATTCTCGACAAACTACGTTCTAGTGTCCGCCAACGAACTTCGATGTTTGGTATGTACGCAAAGAGGTTTGAAAACTCATGAGGGGAACTTGCGACTTGTTCAATCTTTCCTGATGGCATCGCTGGTGTTGGGATTATTGTTGTTTCCATTTCTTCCGGCTCTCGTCCTAATCCGATTAGCATTTTTGAAAATCCGTGGAATAGGCCAACACCAATCGCTAGTTCTGCAAGTTGTGAATTCGTAAAAGAGTTAATGAGGGTATCTCGTAGATGGCGAGGTGTTGGACCAGGGGTCATGATGAAATGGTCTGTGAATTTAAGGGCAGCAACCCAATCAGCGGGGAGCGGGGAGGCGTCCCAATCGCCATTGATGAGTTCCACTTCTGTTTCATCAAATCCTGCTTCACGAGCAAGTGAGAACCTTACATTCTTTCAATATCCGCAATCCGTAATTCGAGCATTTCTAACTCGAACAGCTTCCTTTAGTTGATGGGTGAGTTCACCGCTGCACCAGAAAGATCCGTAGAGATCGGTGAAATGCTCTCCGATTTCTGAATTGGGCCAAAGCAGGCCAGATCTATACTCCGTTGTCATACAGTGATCTTAGTTGCTGCAAGATAACTAATCTATATGACGAAGTTAACTAGTTTTCCTTCTATTATTATCTCTTTTTTGATTTGGTTACCTGAGAGAATTGAAGAAATTTTTGGATCGAGTAAAGCAATTTCCTTCAACTCTGTTGAAGAGCAATCGTTAGCGACCACTATTCGACTCTTTAGCTTTCCGTTAATTTGAATTGGAATCTCTACTAACTCGTCGACCAAGAAACTCGGTTCAGCTGTAGGGAACTGTGAGTAGACAATACTGTTTTTATGACCCAATTTTTCCCATAATTCCTCTGCTATATGCGGAACGAGAGGAGAAAGTAAGTGAACTAGTACTTCAGCTATGTCTCTTGGCGTGTGGGAGTCAAGTTTCGTAATTTCGTTATTTAACTCTGTGATTCTGGCGATCGCAGTATTGAAGCGGAGATTCTCCATATCATCACGAACTGATTGAATAGTCTGGTGAAGAATGCGTTTTAATCGAGATGGTGGTTCTTCTTCGCTGACAATGAGATCTCCCGTTTCTTCGTCGATAAGATTTCGCCAAACCCGTTGTAGAAGTCGCTGAGAACCAACAACAGATTGAGTTTCCCATGGGCGATCTTGGTCAAGTGGGCCCATGAACATTTCGTAGAGTCGGAGTGTATCTGCACCGAACTTGTCATACATTTCATCTGGTGTAACTGAGTTTCTCAGCGATTTACCCATTTTCCCGAACGAACGGGTTACTAGTTCTCCGTTATGGAAAAAATCGCCGTTCTCTTCGATTACTTCTACTGCATCAACATATATACCCCTTGGGTCTTGATATGCCGCTGCCTGTATGTAGCCCTGATTGTATAAACGGTGAAAGGGCTCTCTCGTGCTGACATGGCCTAGGTCAAATAGAACCTTATGCCAGAACCGACTATAAAGAAGATGTAGAACTGCATGTTCGACACCGCCAACATAAAGATCCACTCCTCCCGTTTCTCCACCCATCCAGTACGCTTCGATTTCCGTTGAGATAAATTCGTCGTTGTTGCTGGGGTCCAAGTATCTGAGGTAGTACCAGCACGAACCTGCCCATTGCGGCATTGTGTTTAACTCTCGTCTGTATTGTCGGATGCCATCACCCAAATCAAGATCTACGGTTACCCATTCCGAAGCTCTCCCAAGGGGGGGTTCCGGATCACTATTTTCATCCAAACTCCTTGGAGCCCAATCCATGAGGTCAGGCAACTCAACGGGGAGTAGATCTTCTGGAATAGCAATAGGTAGTTGATCTTCATCGTAAACTATTGGGAATGGTTCGCCCCAATACCGTTGCCTGCTGAATAGCCAGTCGCGTAACTTGTACGTAGTGTTTCTGGTTCCGTTTCTTGTGTCTTCAAGCCATTCAATCATCCGAGCTTTGGCCTCTTGCACTTTCAGCCCGTTAAGGAAATCGCTGTTAATAGCGGGGCCATCTCCAGTGAATGCGTCTCCTTCCCAAGTATCAGGAGGCTGAACAGTTCGAAGAATTTCGAGGTTGAAAGTCTCGGCGAACTCCCAGTCGCGCTCATCTTGTCCAGGAACGGCCATGATTGCTCCAGTTCCGTAAGCCATAAGCACATAATCTGAGACAAAGACCGGTATCTGTTTTTTGTTGACTGGTACTTCAGCGTATGCACCAGTAAACACTCCTGTTTTGTCTTTGTTCTCTTGCCGGTCAAGGTCAGTTTTTTGTGCTGCACTTTCTTGGTAGGCCTTAATAGCTTCTCGAGGTTTACGAGATCCATTTTTCCAATGTTCGGGAGTGTCAGCTGGCCAGTCGTCTGCAACTATTTCTCTGAGTAACGGATGCTCGGGAGCGAGAACCATGTAAGTTGCCCCAAACAAAGTGTCTGGACGGGTTGTAAAAACCTCTATTTGGGATTCCCCAATATGAAATTGTATTTCGGCTCCTTCGCTTTTCCCGATCCAATTGATTTGCATCGTTTTAATTGCATCGCTCCAATCAAGTATTTCAAGATCCTCTAAGAGCCTGTCGGCGTATGAAGTTATCCTCATCATCCATTGTTTTAGCGGCCGCCGATAAACAGGATGATTTCCCCTTTCACTTCTGCCTTCAGCGGTAACTTCTTCGTTTGCTAAAACTGTTCCAAGGGCGGGGCACCAATTCACCGGCGCTTCAGCCAGATAAGCCAGTCGGTACGAGTTGATGATTTCTCTTTTCTCAGATCTGTTAAGGCTATTCCATTCTCTTTCGTGAAGGAATTTACGTTCGCCGGAAGCAAAACCGTTTTCAAGTTCGCTTATTGGCCGTGCTTTATCTGTGTCAGTGTCGTACCAGGAGTTAAAGAGTTGAAGAAAGATCCATTGGGTCCATTTGTAGAAATCTATGTCAGTGGTGGAAACAGACCTTCGTTGGTCATGACCAAGACCAAGCCGGCGTAATTGGCCTCGCATGTTGGCTATATTTGCGTTGGTATTCTCGCGTGGATGTT
>CAJWET010000065.1 GCA_913031515.1 uncultured Acidimicrobiaceae bacterium
CCCCGTTTGCAGGATCATGGACTATGGGAAATACAAGTATGAGGTGGCACAGAGGGCAAAGGACTCCCGAAAGAAAAGCACGAACATCGTAGTCAAAGAGCTTAAGTACCGACCCAAAATCGCCAAAGGGGATTTTAATACAAAGACCAGCAAGGTAAGGAAATTCCTAGAAGATGGCTACAAGGTTAAGCTGACAATAATGTTTCGTGGTCGAGAAGTTCAACATCCGGAATTGGGAAGAAGGATTCTCGATGAAGTAGCTGAACTTATGGAAGACATTGCGATTCTTGAAGCTTACCCCCAGCTTGACGGTCGAAATATGACCATGGTTCTTGGCCCAGACAAAAAGGCCTTAGCTAATCTTCGTAAGGCTAAGGAGAAGCAGCAGCTGGAAGAGGCGGGAGATTAGTTTTTATAACTAGTGTTAGGTGACTGAAGGTAGTTAATTTACAAATTCGAGATCTGGTAACTGAGGATAGTAGACCTGCCCAAGAGAGTGATGGAGAGAGAACATGGCAAAAACAAAAATGAAGACCAATAAGAGTTCAGCAAAACGATTCAAGAAAACGTCAAGTGGAAAATTGAAGCGAGGCCGTATGCATCGCAACCACTTGGCAGAAGCTAAATCCCCTAAACGAAAACGTCAAGCACGGCGACCTGGTGAAGTGAGCAAAGCAGATACCCCAGCAGTACGGCGTAACTTAGGGATTTGACAATCAAGTGAAGCTAAGAATGGACAGAAGCTCATTCATCTTCCTATAGAGGAGAAATACGATGGCGAGAACAAAAACTTCAATAAATCGAAAGAAGCGACGTCGACAAGTTCTAGGCAAGGCTAAGGGCTACTACGGAAACAAAAGTAGGACATTTCGTGCGGCTAATGAACAGATCATGCATAGTGGCAACTATGCGTTTCGAGATCGCCGAGCTAGGAAGGGTGAGTTCCGGAAACTATGGATTCAACGTATCAACGCCGCTTGCCGCCAGCATGGAACTACTTACAGCCGGTTCATCAGTGGCCTCAAGAGCGCTGAAGTGGAAGTAGATCGCAAAAATCTCTCAAATTTAGCTATCAATGATCCGGATGCATTTGCAAGGCTGGTTGAAATTGCAAATAAGGCGAATGCTGATCAAGTAGGCTGATGCCGGCAATGGTCGCTATTTCTAAGAGCAACCGAAGAGTCAGGGAGTTACGTAAACTCCTGAGAAACAGCAGATATCGGGATGAGACAAAAACTTTTGTCATCGAAGGGCAAAGTCTGTTGGAAGAAGCGGCTTCAACAGGAAACGCGCCAATTGATGTATTCGTAGAAGAAAATGAAAGCAGTTTCGAAGCTGAAATCGAAAGGCGTAATTTTAAGTTAACCAAGGTTTGGCATCTTGATGCTGGAACATTGAAGTTCATAGCTTCGACTCAGAACCCACAGCCGATTCTTGCGACTATGCCAATGATGGATTTGGAATTCCATGAGGTTATTGGCGCTTCTCCGAGATTTCTAGTCGTTGGAGTGGAGATTAGTGACCCAGGAAATGCCGGCACGATCATTCGAACTGCAGCAGCAGCGGGAGCGGATGGTGTAGTTTTTTCTAAAGACTCTGTAGATATTTTTAATCCAAAAGTCGTGCGAGCTTCGGCTGGTTCGATTTTCCGTATCCCCGTTGTTCGATCTGTTGAAATGAAAGAGTTTTTCCAAAACTGCAACCGAAATGGAATAGCTACATTGGGCCTTTGCGGCAAAGGGGAATTCCAGTACGACACATATGACCTTGATCAGCGTGTGGCATTGCTTGTCGGAAATGAGAGTCGAGGTCTTAAAAGTCAAGTAAGGGGTCAGCTTACGGCAGAAATTTCGATTCCCATGGAAGCCGGAGTTGAGTCACTGAATGCTGCGTCAGCACTCTCGATCGTCTCTTTCGAATTACGACGGCAAAGAGCCTCCAATGATGACTGACATCACTCAGTCGGCTTGTTGACCCGATTATTCTAGTCATTGGTGAACTATTCATTAAATCCCTGCAAACTTCATCTCCAACCTGCGAGAATGTCATTACCTAACGGTAAAGATGGTGAAGGATGAGCGACTATCAGAAACTCGTAGAGAAAGCACGAAGTGCAGCTGCGTTGGCACAAAACACAGAGGAACTATCTGGCGCGCGCACTGATTTTCTTGGAAAAAAATCTGTGTTGTCCGAAGCAAAAAAGCAATTGGGGTTACTTCCAGAAGGTGAACGAGCAGCAGCTGGTAGAGATTTGAACGAGATCCGTAAACTTATTGAAGAAACTTTCACGGATCGTGAAACAGCTATTCAAGATGAAATATGGGGCTTGCAATTTGAAGCAGAGCGATTGGACATTTCGGAAAGACTTGAGAGTTTGCGAAGGGGGCACCTGCATCTCATAACACAAGCTCGCGACCATCTAGAGGATGTGTTTGTAGGGATGGGGTTTACGGTTGCAGAAGGCCCAGAGGTAGAGACAGCTTGGTATAACTTTGAAGCTCTTAATATTCCTGATTGGCATCCTGCAAGGGGAAACTTCGATACGATCTTTGTCGATTTGGGAGATCCAGAGGAAGTGATGTTGCGATCCCATACCTCACCTGTACAAGTACGCACTATGGAAAAACATGAGCCGCCAATATATATTGTTGCACCCGGTCGAACTTTCCGAACAGACAGTGCTGACGCCACTCATCTGCCCGCCTTTAACCAGATTGAAGGACTAGTTGTTGATAACGGGATCACCATGGGCGATCTTGCAGGGACAATAGATTCGTTTGTTCAAGCTTTTTTTGGTTCCGAGGTAAAGTCCAGATTGAGGCCGAGCTATTTCCCATTTACTGAACCTTCAGCCGAATTTGATATTTCTCGTCCAGATGGAAGTTGGTTGGAGCTTGGAGGGTGTGGAATGGTGCATCCTAATGTCCTTCTAAACTGTGGTATCGATCCAGAAGAATGGCAGGGTTTTGCTTTCGGCTTCGGAATTGACCGGTTGGTTGCAATGCGTTATGGGCTAGACGATATTCGCGAATTGGTGATCAACGACGCTCGGTTTCTAAGGCAGTTCTAGGAGAAGCATGAAGGTCTTATTATCGTGGCTAAAAGAATTCGCACCAGATATCGATGGTGACCCTATTTCGCTTGGAGAGCGATTGAGCCAGTTGGGTTTAGCTGTTGAGGAAATGTCAATCCTTGGAGAAGGCCTTGGCGGAGTTGTTGTTGGTCGTATTCTTGACCTTCGACCTCACCCCGACGCTGAAAGGATACAGCTTGTAGACGTAGACTTGGGAGACGGGAGCGCTACTCAGATTTGCTGTGGGGCTTTTAACATGGCAGTTGGGGACTGTGTCCCAGTTGCGACTGTTGGCAGTGTTCTTCCGGACGGTATGGAGATATCACAGCGGAAGCTTAGGGGTCAAGTGTCGAATGGAATGTGCTGTTCTCCTGCCGAGCTTGGTTTAGGGGAGGATCATGATGGAATAATGATTTTGCCAATGGGGGATAACACACCTACTGCGGGGATGCCGATAACAGAAGCATTGGGTATGCAGCGGGATATTCTGTGGGACCTAGAGATAAATGCTAATCGTCCTGATGCAATGAGCGTGGCTGGAGTAGCACGAGATCTTGCTGCCTCTCTGGGTATTCCCTTTACCTATCCTGATTATGACTTTAGGGAGAATGGTGTATTGTCTTCAAGTCTTGCAACTGTTGAAATTGCTGACCCTACTTTGTGCGGACGGTTCGTAGTTCGTGTCGCTTCAGGAGTGACGATGGGGGAGTCCCCCAGTTGGATCCAGAACAGGTTATTAAATCTTGGGATGAGACCTATCAATAATGTGGTTGATATATCGAACTATGTCATGCTTGAGCTCGGCCAACCTAATCACACCTATGATCTGGCCAAGGTCCCCGAAGGTCATCTATCAATCAGGCGAGCTAGCGAAGGAGAAGTTATTACCACCCTGGATGGAGAGGAGAGGATCCTTGTTTCTACAGATGGTGTAATAGCAAATCTACAGGGAAAAGGCATAGGGATAGCTGGTGTGATGGGTGGGTTTTCAACGGAGATTTCAGAGACAACCAAAGATGTGTTGATCGAGGTTGCTTGGTGGGATCCTCCGTCGATTTCAAGAACAGTCAAAAGATTGAATCTTATGAGTGAAGCTTCCATGCGATTTCGTCGCGGAGCTGATTACGGGGACAATCTAGAGCGTTCGTTAACTCGTATAGCAAATCTGCTTTCCGATGGTGGCGCGGAAATTACCTCTGGGATGGTCGAAGATACGGGTGACTTGCCCTCTCGTGAGGCAATTAAAGTTCGAATTGACAAAATTAATGGATTATTAGGGACCGATTTGCCAGCAAAGAATATGAAGTCCTATCTCGGATCAATTGGTTTCGCGGCCTCTGTCAAGAAAGGCGATCTGGCGGTTACCATACCGACTTGGCGATGGGACACTGAAACTGAAACTGATATTGCTGAAGAGGTTGCAAGAATCTTCGGATATGAGAATATCAATCGAACAGTACCTAGGGGTACTTCCCCAGGTTCGCTCAGTCAGTATCAGAAAAACCGCAGGCGGGTCCGTGAAATCCTCGTAGGCTTCGGGTGTGACGAGACCATGCCAATGCCTTTCCTTGCTCCTGGGGATCTTCGTTCAGCGGGTTTGCCGGAGGAGGCTATTAGCCTTACCAACCCTTTAGTCCATGAAGAATCATTGTTGCGGACCTCGCTTTTGCCTGGGCAGTTAAAAGTCATTTCTTACAACCAGTCTCATCGAGTAAATGACCTTCGCTTATTTGAGATAGGCCATATATTTTTACCTTCATTAGATGACGCGATCTTGCCAGATGAACGCGAACACCTTTCTGTTGCCTTGGTTAATGCCCACGTGTCTGAAGTCGTTGATCTTCTTTATGCGTTAGGAAGTGAGCTAGCCTTCCCAAATCTTCAACTGATTCCAGAGGCCCCCGCAGGGATGCACCCTGCCCGATCTTCTGAGGTGACAGTAGCCGGGAAGATATGTGGTTACATCGGTGAGATTGATCCGCGTGTTTTGCAATCCTATGAAGTTGATGGAAGGGTAGCATGGCTTGAATTGAACCTTGGAAAAGTTCTGAGCGGGCCTTTGGGGAGAAGAAGCTATAGAGGAATCTCGAAATATCCTTCAAGTGATGTTGATCTTGCCTTTGACGTGCCTTCGTCCGTTAGGTCTGCAACCATAATTGAGTGTATTCGGAAGGCGGGAAGTGATCTCTTGCTTAATGTAAGGCTGTTCGACTCATATTCTGGCGAATCAATCGAAGAAGGCCGCCGAAGCCTCGCGTACCGGCTTCGTTTTCAGGCTACTGACCGGACTTTAACTGATGATGAAGTAGCGGTAATGCGCGCTAGCTGTATAGATCTCGTTGAGGAGAAAACAGACGCCAGACTTCGTGTATAGTATATATATACGTATATGTGTATATATATACATATCATGGTAGGGTTGATTTATGAAACAAGTAGGAATAATCGGAGCTTCAGGCTATACAGGCGCTGAGTTACTTCGCCTTATCGCTGGACATCCGAATTTGGAACTTCAGGTCGCTACTGGTGAAACTCAAGCAGGCATCCCCATTCGAGATCTATATCCAAGTCTTTCGGCACCTTACCCAACAGCCAATTTTGATTCATATGCGCCTGAAATTGTCGATGGCCTTGATCTCGTCTTTTGTGCATTGCCTCACGGAATAAGCCAATCTATTATTCCCGACATTCATCAAATAGTAGGACATGTCGTCGATCTAGGTTCAGATTATCGGCTTGAAGACCCAACCCTTTACACGGAATGGTATGGAATGGAACATAGTAGCCCCGAATTACTCTCGGATTTCGTTTATGGTTTACCAGAATTATTTCGAAACGATATTAAGGGGGCTTCATTAATCGCAGCCACAGGATGTAATGCTGCAGCAGCTATTTTTGCTCTCGCTCCATTCGTTCATTCGCAAGCCATCGAGAGTGAAGCTATGATCGTGGATCTTATAACCGGTGTTAGTGGGGCGGGTCGCCCACCGAAAGAGCACACATCATTTTGTGCTGTTGATGGGAATATCACTCCATATGAGTTATTGACCCATAGGCATACACCAGAGATTGAACAAGCACTCACTACCTTCAGCGGGTATTCTGCATCAGTTCTTTTTACACCCCATCTCGCTCCCATGGACCGGGGGATTATAGCGACGTGTTATGGCCGAACAACTCAGGAAATGTCTACGGATGAAGCTTTGCATCAGCTACACACATTTTACGAAGATGAACCATTTTTTATTGTTGATGAACGTCCCCCGTCCACCAAATCTACCTTAGGAGCGAATACCGTCCATCTCACTGCGAGAGTAGATGAACGTACAGGGATGCTTGTGACCATCTCAACACTAGATAATCTCGTAAAGGGTGCGTCGGGGATGGCCATACAGAATGCAAATCTTGCCCTTGACCTAGAGGAAACAATCGGCTTGCCCACTATTGGTCTTTACCCCTAGGAACAATATGCCTACTTCTCCACTTGCTCCAGCCTCTTTCCCGAACCTTCCTAGCGTCAAGGGTGTCCAACTCTCAGTTGCAGCATCTGGAATGCGCTATAGCGGGAGAGACGATTTATTCTTCGCTTTATTGAATACAGGTACAACGGTAGGAGGAGTATTTACCCAATCGCTTTGTCCATCTGCTCCAGTGGAATGGTGCAAGAACATAATTAATCGTAAGTCAGCTCGCGCGCTGTTGTGTAACGCTGGTAATGCGAATGCCTTTACGGGCAACGCTGGCCAAGCAGTCGTTGCAAAAAGCGCCAAGTCCGTATCTGATTTGGCTTCTTTAAATCCTGAAGATGTTTTTCTTGCCTCTACCGGAGTCATTGGAGAGCCGTTCCACCCAACAATCCTCACGGATCATTTACCAATGTTGATTGGAGGCTTGAAATCTCCTAATTTCGAACTTTGGAAAGACGCCGCAAATGCCATAAGGACGACAGATACTTTCCCAAAAGGTGGTTACGCCAAAATCGGAAAGACCGATGCGGTGGTCGCAGGAATTGCAAAAGGTAGTGGGATGATCGCTCCTAATATGGCGACGATGCTCGCCTTTGTATTTACTGATATGAAAGTTGAACAGAAGCTACTCCAAGTCGCGACTGAAAACGCCGTGAACCAGAGTTTCAATTGTATAACTGTTGATTCGGATACATCAACAAGTGATACGGTCCTAACCTTTGCCACAGGTGAGACAGGTGTCTCTGTAGAAGGTCATGAGCTTGAATTCCAAGAAGCTCTTAATAACGTCATGCTTGGATTGGCCCAACAAATAGTTCGTGATGGAGAAGGCGCCACAAAATTTGTCGAGATATCTGTAACTGGGGCTGAAAATGATGCTGCAGCAAAGGAAATCGGAAAATCCGTTGGTGATTCTCCACTCGTGAAAACTGCACTCGCTGCAGAAGATGCTAATTGGGGAAGAATCGTCATGGCCGTCGGGAAGTCTGGGCAATTGGCTGAAAGAGACAAGTTAAGAATCTGGATTGGAGATGAACTTGTTGCTGAACATGGTATGCAGTCAGAGGTCTATGACGAATCTAGGGCTACAGAGCACATGTGTGGTCAGGAGATCTCTATTCGGATAGATGTTGGAGTAGGAGATGGGAGCTCCGTTGTATGGACTTGTGATCTGACCCATGGCTACATCGATATTAACGCTGGATACCGGTCATGACAGAGCCAAAAGCAACAACTATGGACCATGCGTTGGGCTTTAGCCCCGAGGTTAGAGCGAATGCTCTCGTTGAAGCACTTCCATACATACAGAAATTTTCTGGAAAGGTTATTCTGGTCAAAATGGGGGGGAGTGCTCTTGTTGACGAAGAGCTATTTTCAAAATTTGCCCAAGATATCGTCCTTCTTGATTCAATCGGTATTAAACCGGTAGTAGTGCATGGCGGCGGACCACAAATAGGTCAATACCTGGAAGAAATAGGAAAAGAAAGCGTATTTGTTGACGGTCTTCGTGTGACCGATGAGGAAACACTGACTGCTGTTCGTGAAGTCCTAGTTCACCAAGTGGGGGGGAAAATGGTTGAGGCTA
>CAJWET010000066.1 GCA_913031515.1 uncultured Acidimicrobiaceae bacterium
ATCCATTCCATCAGCACCAAAAGTTTGCAGATTCCGGATTGGATATTCACGTCACCGAAGTAGAAGTTTTGCAAGAAAAAAATAGTGCCGCTTATGAGAAGATTCTCTCAAAGCGCAAGGTGAACCCTGAAGAGTTCTTAATGGTGGGCAATAGCCTCCGTAGCGATATTTTCCCTGTAATCGAAATTGGAGGGCACGCTATTCATATACCCCACGAAATCACATGGCAATATGAAAACGAAAATGCAGAAGCAGGGCCCAGGAGCAACTACGCCGTCCTTGAATCAATAACAGCTCTTCCGAACTTCTTAAATGACTATATTTCTGCAGAGGTAACGTAATCACAGTCACGTGTCGCCCTCTACACTGCTCATATGGGTCGTATAGGAAAAGTCTACCTCTCCGAGGAAGTGTCGAAAGCCTTATCAGAGGGCTCTCCTATCGTTGCTCTGGAATCAACAGTATTTAGCACACTTGGACTACCAGAACCTGCCAATGCTGATGCTCTTGAACGCTGTATCTCCACCATTGAAGATCATGGTGCTGTGGCTGCGATTACAGCCGTGATTAACGGCGAGATTCGTCTGGGCATCACGAATAGCGAATGGGGTCAGATCCTCAATTGCACAACGAAGGTGGCTGCACGGGATTTGCCTCTTTCGATGGCTGAAGAACTAAGTGTTGGGGTTACTACGGTTTCCGCTTCCCTCTCAATAGCGGCTGCAGCAGGAATCAAGGTATTCTGCACTGGTGGAATCGGTGGAGTCCACCATGGATATGAAGAAACGGCTGATCTTAGTGCTGACTTGCACGCACTTGCGAAACACCAAGTTGTATGCGTAAGTGCTGGAGCGAAAGCATTTTTAGACCTCCCAAAGACTTTGGAAGTGCTCGAAAGTCTAGGGGTTCCTGTTCTAGGTTGGGACACAAACGACTTTCCAGCTTTCTACCTTCGCAATAGTGGGTTGCCAATTAGGAGGGTCGAACATGCGGCGACCATTGTAAAGGTCTTTGAAAACGCATCAGCGTTAGATCTTCCGCAGGGGATTCTGGTAGGTGTCCCAATTCCCGAAGAACACCAATTGGATCCGGAGAAAGGTTGGTCTTTGATAGATAGAGCACTCGAGGAAGCGAAAAGAATCGGACTTCGTGGGCCCGGTGTTACTCCTTTTATCCTTAAAACCCTAGCTAGGGAGACCAGCGGAGAAAGCATCCCCGCGAATCTTGCACTTCTGGAAAATAACGCAAGAGTATCCGTTGAGATAGCAAAAGAATTTCAGGAATACATCTAGATCTGGTTTTGTTCATTTTCTATATTTTAATTTTTCTTCCTGCGTTCAATTCGATCTGCGCCTGCATCTAGGCCTGGGAGTTGCTGCTCAACCCCGCCTCGCTGCCGTGTAATTTCCTCTAGCGTATACTGCTCTACTTCTTCCCAGTTATAGGCCCGCCGGCCTTTCAAATGCCGATTATATGGCTGGTCAAAAATAATAACTTCTCGACCATCTTCTTGGAATGCTTCAATGTTGTGCGGTCCATCATCAATGTATAGGTCTGCATGAAGGGCTGATTTCGCACCGATGAAACAAAGATCCCTATAAGGGATTTGAGCTCGGTCTAACCAATCTGCAGTGTCTCCTGCTGCAATAGCATGGCCCCAATTGACATAGAGGCGATGGCTGATGATACGGATCCAGACACCCTGGTCGGAAAGTCTCCAGAGCGTTTCTGCCGCTCCTTCGATTACGGGCATGTCACGAAACATACGGTGTTCAACAACCGCTCGCTCATGAAGCGTTTCGAAGTCATCTGAACTCAAACCCCATTCTTTAAAACCCCAACTCCGATCCAAAGGAAGAGTGGATGGATCCACGGATAATTCTTTTGCCACGATGTCACGGAATATTCTGTTATGGTCGCCACATACGCCATCCAAATCTACGCCAAGCACGAATGGTGGATTGATAGTCGAACTCCTTATTATTCATTCACTAGGTCTAAGATAGCTTCTAAGTAAAGTTTGAATGGGTATGGAAGGTTTCGAAAAGGTATATGGAAGTTTTAGTCATTGATCACCCTCTAGTAGCGGACAGGTTAACAAATATTCGTCGAACTTCGACCACGAATGCTTCTTTCAGGCGTAACCTCCATGAGATTTCAATCTTCTTGATTTACGAAGCTCTTCAGGGCATCAGGCTTACAGAAACACGAGTAGATACACCTCTCGCTCCGACAAATTCCTTCGTTGTAGAAGACCAGCCCGTATTTGTTCCTATTCTCCGAGCCGGTTTAGGAATGCTTGATGCAGCTTTACTATTGTTTCCTGAATCACGTGTTGCTTTTGTTGGAGCAAAACGCGATGAAGAAACTCTACAACCGGATATGTACTTGAATACTATTCCCGAAACACTCGATGGGGCGAGGGTGGTGGTATTAGACCCTGCTCTTGCCACAGGAGGTTCAATGATTGAAGCTTTGGAATTGGCTGCTGCTTCCGGTGCAGGGGAAATTATCGTGGTGACTCTCCTTGCATCACCAGAAGGTATTCAAGCGTTAAAGGAAAATGGTTTAGGGGTGAAAGTGGTTACCGCCGCTATCGACGAAAGATTGAACGACGTCGGGTATATCTACCCTGGGTTAGGGGATGCAGGAGATCGCCAATACGGGATTAATTAGTTACTCTCTTAGGCTCAGGTGAAGGAATACCCGGAGATCATCTACGACGTCATCGAAAGCTCGCTGGGTCCACGTTCTTTCTCTTTCTAAATTTCCTTCATCATTTACCGACACAACCCGTTCCAGATATGTTTTTACAACCGGTTCAGTGCCGCTTGGCCGTATGAGAATGCGTATGTCTCCTTCAAGCATCAGACAGATCATATTCGATGGTGGTAGTTCCAATTCGGCGTCGGCAGCGACAGTGTCATAGTCGACGAATTCAAGAGTCCGTAACCCTCCTAAGTCATCTGGGGGTTTACGATTTAGTAATTCAGAGATCAGATCGACATGGTGAGACGCTACCTGATGGGCGATTCGGATACCTTCTGAACGAGAAACATGAAGTCCATGATTTAGATAGATCTCGTTGATCTTATCGAGGACTGTCAGATCCCTTTTCTTGAGATCCTCAGCCATTTCTATGAATCGTAGGGCAGCGGAAATCCCGTCCTTATCTCGAACTAGATCAGTAACGGAATAGCCTAAAGCCTCTTCGTAGGAAAAAATTGGGTTCTTTGTTGAGTCTCTATATGCTTCGGGGATTATCCACTTAAATCCAGTCAGAGTTTGTGCATGCTCAACCGCAGCTTCTACCGCAATCTTTCCAACAAGTGAGGAAGATACGACAGAAGAGACAACCTTACGATTCTGACCTGTTGTTACTTCTAGCATCCTATTGCAAAGGAGAGCTCCGATCTCGTCTCCGGAGAGCGCCCGCCATTCACCACTCTTCGTTTGCACTCCAACAGCTAGCCGGTCTCCATCAGGGTCATTTGCTATAGCTAAATCAGCGTTATTGTTTCGGGCTACTTCGAAAAGTTGGTCCAATGACCCTTTTTCTTCCGGATTTGGGAACGGCGTAGTTGGGAACTCAGGATCAGGTAGTATTTGAGATGGGACCGCTACCAGGTTACCAATCCCCGCCAAATCAAATACCCGCTCGATAGTCGCCCAGCTGACCCCATGTAATGGCGTGTATGCAATAGTGAGTGATCCGGTAAGTTTTGGGACAGTATTTGCTATTGCCGAACAATATTCAGACCATAGTTCATCGCCGATTTCCTCTATTCCTCCTTTACCTTTGGCTATATCTCTCGGAGGGAGTTTAAAATTTCGGATGTGGGCATCAATTACCTCATCTACAGGGGAACGTAACTGTGCTCCATCAGAAAGGAATACCTTGCAGCCGTTGTCTGTAGCTGGATTATGTGAGGCCGTAACCATTATTCCAAGATCGGCGGACTTTTTTCGGACAGCAAATGAAACAACTGGAGTAGGGACAACTTTGGCAAAAATCAGAGAATTTATCCCAAAGTGAGAGAACAAAGTCGCAAAGTCTTCTGCATATGTCTGGCTATTCTTTCGGGCATCGTATCCGATAATTACCGTTGTTCCTGCCTTTAAATATTCTGCGATACCTCCGGCCACCCTTCGAACCGTGAGGCGGTTTATACGGTTTGGGCCACTACCTTGAGCTCCGCGGATCCCGGCCGTTCCGAATGTCAGTCGCTGGAAGAAGCGGTCTTCGAGTCCCTTCCGGTCGCCGGTATTAAGTAATTCCGCTAGTTCGGTACGGGTTTTTGAGTCTGGGTCATGCTGAATCCATTCCTCAACTCGAGAATTAAGATCTTTGTCATTATTTGACTCCATGGACTAATTCTGTCAAAGATCTAATGTAGTTGACACAATTTCCGCTAAAGAAGACTGCGGACGTGCCCCCGTCTGGGTGATCACTTCCGCCGCGGCAAGCGAACCGATTCTGCCGCAGGTTTCGAAATCATACTGCTTAGTAAGACCATAGAGGAATCCGGCTGCGTAGAGATCCCCAGCCCCAGTAGAGTCAACTACTTTCTCAACCGGATAGGCTTCTATGTCAATTGTTTGTCCTTCAGTGACTACGGTCGAGCCGTTATGGGCTTCAGTAATGCATGCAATTTCGACTTGTCCGCTAACCCATTTGACGGCGTCTTCAATTGAATTGCATCCACTTAAAGTCAAATACTCGGCTTCATTGCCAAAGAGTACATCTATCGGACCTGCGACAAGTTCTAGCCATTCTTTATGGTGGCGTTCAACGCAGAAAGTATCCGAAAGTGTAAAAGATACTTTTCTATTGGCTTCTTTCGCTATGGACATTGCTAACCGGATTGTGTTCTTGGTCGTTTCAATATCCCATATGTAACCTTCACAGTAGAGAAAATTTGAAGTGGCAACTTTTTCAGTATCAATGTCTTCTGTGTATAGGGTGCTGCTTGCCCCTAGAAAGGTATTCATCGTTCTCGCTCCATCTGGGGTTACAAGCACCATTGAACGTGCTGTGGGCAAACCAGTTGAAGCTGGAGCTACAAGATGGTCCACACCCGCGGCTTCGATGTCGTGTACGAATAACTCCCCCAACTGATCATTTCTTACTTTGCCTATATACCCAGTTGAAGCTCCTAACGACGCTATCCCCGCCATAGTATTTGCAGCAGAACCACCTGAAGTTTGGATGGCAGGCCGCATATCATTGTAGATTGCCAACGCAGTTTGTTCATCAACGAGCGACATCGAATTCTTTACGAGGTCATGCCGTAAAAGGAATTCTTCGTTTTCGTGACTAATGACATCAACGATCGCATTTCCAATCCCGACAACATCGTACGACGAATCTAAATTGTTCATTTCTTCAAACCATCCAGTTGGTAATTTATACCTTACCTAGGTCGATTGCTCTTCAGCATAGGCAATAGCATCATCCCAGCTCACCCGGTCAGTGATCATTTGTTTGTACTTCATCACATGTCGTGGGCGATTAAACCCAAGGATTCCCACTAGGCGTCCTTCGCGACCATATGCGGTAGCGAATCTTCTCTCTTCAATGGACCCTGTGATTACTCTGATCTCATCCTCTGGACGTGTACGGCCTGCGAGTTGAATTTTCCGGTCGAATTGGTCAGTCCAAAACCATGGAGTGGGCGTATAGGGCTCTATCGCCTGATCTCCAGATAGAAGCCTCCTTGCAGCATACATGCCCTGTTCAACGGCATTGTCCCAGTGTTCGACTCTCATGGTTTCACCGAAGAGTCTATTCGGCCATCTGGCAACATCTCCCGCTGCTACAACATCTGGGGCTGCTAAGCACGTTTCATCACAAACGACCCCGTTATCAATCTCCAAACCACTTCCTTCAAGCCATTCAGTATTTGGAATAACACCAATACCAACGACTACGACATCTGCATTAATGGTTGTTCCGTCCGCCAGCACAACCTGTTCCACTCTGGTGTCACCCTGAATTGCCTCTACTCCGATTCCGGTAATGACATCCACTCCATGGTCTCGGTGGACATTCGCCGTGACTTCTCCCATTTCTGCTCCTAAAACATGTTCAAATGGGACAGGAGCTACTTCGACCATAGAGACATTTAAGCCTCGCTGGCGTGCAGTGGCTGCAACTTCTGCCCCAATAAAGCCTGCTCCAACAACAACGACTCTTTGCGGTTCAGAATCGAGGGAAGACCTGAGAGCTAAAGCATCATCTAAACTTCGGAGCGTGTATACCCCCTCAAGGCCTTCTGGAAGAGGAAGGGAGCGGCAACGAGCTCCGGTTGCGATAATAAGCCCGTCATAATTGAGTTCCGTACCAGAGTCAAGAGATACTTTCTTGATCGTTAAATCTAAACCAACCGCCCTTTGTCCGAGGTGCCATTCAAAGTTAAGATCCTCGGAGCGTTCAGGGGGAAGTAACGAAACCCGATCAGGTTCCCAATCACCTGCAAGAACCTGCTTAGAAAGAGGAGGCCTGTCGTATGGCATATGGGGTTCATCACCAACAAGATGGATCTCCCCGTCATATCCTTGTGTCCTTAGTTCCTCTGCTGCGCGAAGTCCTGCAAGAGAAGCCCCAACAACTACGATATTTTTCAGTTGTCAGCCCTCAGCAATCGCGATCGCTTGCTTTGGACAGCGCTGCACAGATTCTTCAACTTTTGCGCGCAGTTCCTCCCCTGGCTCCTCAGTAAGGAGATAGAGAAAGTCATCATCGCGGACTTCAAAAACTTCGGGCGCTACTTGCATACAGATAGCATTGCTCTCGCACAGGTCATAATCTACAACGACACGAAATCCCACAATTCCTCCTATATTTTGACTGTCAACAGGATAGCCCATTCTTCTATCGACGTGCTAAGTCGGTTTAAACTTCGACGCATTTGGTGTCTGAAGCATTTCGGCGAACAATTTCACGGGAGTCATCAAAAACAAGGATTCCACCTTCGGCTTCTTTAAGAGCGTACATCCAGAGACTAATTGCATGGCAAACACTCAAAGCTTGATCTTGCTCTGCAGGAGTTATGAACGTTACTTGTGCCCCTTGGACTGTGACACCGTCAAAGATTAAAGAGATACTTATTTTTTCTATCCAAGGAGAGAAGATGCTATTACCTTCAAGGAATTCGAGCAATTCAGCTTCGACAAGGCCTTGATTAACTTTTAGGGCAGCTGCGACTGCCTCAATACTAATCCCGCATTCATCTGCATTGTAAATTTCGAATTTTTGTTGTGCGACTAGCGCATCTGGGTCAAAAGTAGCTGCAAAAAGCTGGTCCAATTCATCAATTTCTGCAATATCGGCAAGCGAATTTCTCAATTTCTCTACCACTTTGACGATTCCTTTCGGTGAAACCGCTACGAGAGCTTCTAGATCATCTAGTTCTATGCCGCTATTCGACAACCCAATTTCAAAGTTTTCTTCGACAAGGACACAATAGGCATCGATGTCCCCATCCGAACTACTGGAACAAGCAGGAAAGAATCCGAGACACATGAAACAGGCGATGCTACATGAGCCCCTAAAAAACTTTCTTCGGAGTTTTTGACTAGCCACATTTAGAGTCTATCTCAGCTAGTGAGTCGGTTTATCAGCTCCCACGACCCACATTGCGAAATATTGTGCTCCACCGCCATATGCATGACCGAGAGCCTTCTGCGCACCTGCCACTTGGTGCTCACCAGCCATTCCACGAACCTGAAGGGCAGCTTCAGCAAAACGGATCATTCCTGAAGCTCCAATTGGATTTGATGAAAGCACACCTCCCGAACAATTCACCGGGAGGTCGCCACCTTCAATATGCGTTGCACCCGACTCAACCATTTTCCAACCGTCACCTCTTTCACAGAATCCTAAACTTTCTAACCACATTGGCTCATACCAGCTGAAAGGTACATACATCTCAACTGCATCGATCTCTTCTCGAGGGTTTACAATGCCTGCTTGCTCCCAAAGGTCTGCAGCGCATTCACGGCTCGCTTGAGGGTTCACTTCGTCCCGCCCGGGGAAATTATTCGCCTCGCTTCGCATTGCTCCGGCGTGAATCCATGCCGGGTTCAGTGATTGATCG
>CAJWET010000067.1 GCA_913031515.1 uncultured Acidimicrobiaceae bacterium
CACGGTTTGAACAGGGAGCTTGGGCCCCTCTGGAGGGTGTATTATGTAAAACGCCCATTATCGTTACTTCAAGCACTGGCACCAGCTGTGGTGCAGGCAACATGGTCCATGGCAGTGCGACAGAGGAGAGAGAGTGGCTTAGCTCCCGGCGCTGTTGACAAGAGCCGAGAAAATATGCATAAGGAGAATATCAATACCTGTCATGTATGGGCCGAGGATGGGGAGCATATTCAGGAATTCCGTGATGGCAAAACGCCTGAACCTCCACTACAAGTAACAGAGCGACTCATCGAACTTGGGAGAAAACCTGAAGAATGGCAGGTTTTCTAGAGATCCCCATTATTCATTAGTCAGGTCTTCAGTCTTCTAGCAGATAAAGGCTTCCCGTATTTTCTCCTGTATCTCCACAACCACTTCAATGTCTTCCTTCTTAGTTAAAGGACCATTGCCCAGCTTCGTTGAAATGGAGATCACTTAACTCCCCTTTACGTACCTCTTTATCTGTTCCCAATGCAACTGAGACCTTCTGATAATTCCACTTCATCACATCCAATGACAATTCAATTAACTGCTCGGTAGTGAAGAACTCTCTCAGGCTTTCCAATAATTCTTCAGTAATTGCTTTGGGTTGCGTCATCAAATCCGTGGCAAACCTTGTCGCTAGCGAATGCTGACGATCTAGTTCAGCATCATTTCGGAGAGCTTTTTGCGCCATTTCTTCATCCAATCCGTGTTCTCTAGCAACTGCTAGACGCAATGATCGTCATGTGTGGCAATCATGATGTTCAGCGCAACGCAGACGTACCATCTCTGTTGTAACTGGGTCAACCAACCCCAACTGGACAACTTCTTCCTGCCAAAGAGAAAGAGCTTCCCGAAATCTGTTATCAAAATTTGAAGATGGAACTCTTAGAGATCTCGTCATGTGGAAACCTCTTGAAATATTTTCTCCCATACGGTCTGTAAACGTATTCGCTGCTCGACAACGAGTAGAGCGTTGACAAAATTGACAAAACCCTCGTCCCCAAGGTGATCCCGAACCGCAAAGGCAGAGCTATCAGGGATAGAAGACACATCAACAACAAATTCTTCTGTAAATCGCAAACAGGATCTTTCACGTTCAGTGAACAGACTTGAAGATGACCATTGAGAAAGGGAAGATATCTTCTCAGCATCCAAATCGATTTTAGATATTCCCAACTCGTATTGATAATCCAAAAGCATAGCTACACGCATGCGGCACAGAGCAAGTAACGCTGGATCCACAACTTCCCAAGCAAGCCCATGAACATTTTCGAGCTGATCCGCCACAGCCGTCCTCTCCCCAAGGACGTTCCGGAAGAATTCATCAATAGAAGATTCCATACATAGAGACTAGATCCAATTTCAAATAATGTTGCTATTCCTTTTGGAAGTTCAGTAGTGGAGATGACACAATAACGACAAGAAATGGAAGGAAATTATGGAACCACTTATTCGGTACCCAATTGTGCAACACGCCTGGTTCGTTAACGACATTGATGAAGCATGCAGAAAATGGAATAAGGTAACAGGAGTCGGACCGTTCTTTGTTACCCGTGGACACTGGGGTGACAGGCACCTTTACCGAGGAGAAGAAATAACGGTTCCGCTGGATTACGGTTTCGGTTACCACGGTGACACCCATGTTCAATTCATCCAGCAAAATGAGGAAGGGCCATCAATATACCGAGATATGTACAGCGCAGGCGAAGAAGGATTCCACCACATCGGGATGCTTGTCCCCGATGACGATATCGAAAAGGAAGGGGAAAAATATGAAGCCGCTGGATTCCCAGTAGCTTCCTCCCTCTGGGCCGTTGCAAATGTGGTCTATGTCGATACACGTGAAGCGATAGGATGCTTCCTTGAACTCCATGGAGACAACCCTGAAATACGCGAGGTTTTCGATGGTTGGAAGAAAGCATCAGAAAACTGGGATGGGCACACGGATTTAATTCGAGGGAATCGGGCAGAGTAAATTTATCGTTCCACCCACCGCGGTACGGTAGACACATGGTTTGGTGGGAAGCAGTACTCCTTTTTGCGGGCGGTGGAGCTGCCGGCGTCGTTAATGCGATGGCAGGTGGAGGATCATCGCTTACTGTTCCTCTGCTTGTCCTCGCTGGTGTCCCAGGAAACTTTGCCAACGGAACGAACCGCGTCGGCATCTTCGTCTCAAATGGAACAACGATCTGGTCCTTCCACCGCCAAGGCATCAACGCATACCGAGAAGCACTCCCATTCCTCTTCCCAGTCGTCATCGGTTCATTGATTGGGTCCATTGCTATAAGTCAAGTCACTGACCGGACATTTGAAACCATCTTCGGCATCCTTATCCTCCCGATTATTTTCTTATCCCTGCGAGAACCCAAAACTGTACGTACCGGCCCCAACTTATCAAAAACAGCTATATTTCTAATCTTCCTATGTATTGGCGTCTATGCAGGGGCCATACAAATGGGAGTTGGATTAGTTCTCCTCGCTTTTCTCACAAGATCTGGACTTACATTGATGAAGGCCAACTTTGTCAAAGTTCTAATCACCCTTGCAGTGACGATGACCGCTCTTCCCGTCTTCATCATTTTGGGGAAAGTACGCTGGTGGCCTGCACTAATCTTAACGGCTGGACTCTCGATCGGTGGTTGGCTAGGTGCCCGTATCGCCGTACGTGGCGGGGAACGGACCATTCGGGCCTTCATGATCATCGCCGCCATCGGATTAACCGGAAGGCTGGTCGGGTTGTACGGATAAGGCCCATGGCCTATTGGTCCCATCTAGGTCTATGTGACAAACTTTGAAGATGCCAGTAGATATTGCAGTTGTAGGGTCGTGCAATCTGGACCTCGTCGTAAATGTCGAACATATCCCACTAGTCGGCCAAACTGTACTCGGTGGAGATCTCCAGCAAATACCGGGCGGGAAAGGTGCAAACCAGGCGGTAGCCGCCGCCCGTTTAGGCAAATCCGTAGCAATGGTAGGAAGGGTAGGTGATGACGAAAACGGCACCTTCTTGCAAACTATTCTTGAAGAAAACGGAGTAAACACAGAATATCTTCTCCGAACAGCGAGTATCCCAACGGGAGTAGCGCTAATAGCTGTCCAGAGTGACGGGGATAATGTGATTGTGGTAAGTCCAGGAGCGAATAGTGAACTCTCTCCTGAAGATGTGATGGACGCGCTTCCCATCCTTGAAGCCAAGATGGTTCTTCTTCAGGCAGAAATTCCCATTGAGACCGTCTTATCTGCCGCGCGGGTAGCCAAAGGAACCGTCATATGGAATCCTGCCCCAGCCCCGGAAGAAACCATTCCGCTGGAATTACTTGATCTGGTAGATGTTCTCATCCCGAACCAGAGAGAGCTCGAACTTCTCACAGGGATCGGAACGATAAATAGCCTTGAAAAAATTATTGAAACAGTAAAAACCCTGCCGTGCTCATCGACGATTGTCACCCTTGGCGCTCAAGGAGCTGTAGTTATGGCCAATAATGAAGCTGTACATATTCCAGCTCCAGAAATTTCACCAATCGATACCACAGCAGCCGGGGATTCATTCTGTGCAGCAATAGCTGAAAGCCTTGTGGACGGAAAAGACCTAGTCGAAGCAGCTCAATGGGCTGTACAAGTTGGTGCCGCTACTACTCTCGCCGCAGGTGCCCAACCCTCGCTACCAACCTCCGAAGAAGTGGCACAAAGGCTAAAAAACGGGTAGAAGCTCATCCTGCTCGATACAGACGAGCACCCCGACGATCAAACTTAGTAACCCAACGACAGCAGCGATACAACGATACGCCGTTAAATGCTGTTGCAGCCAATGGCTAGTGTTCACTGAGATGATAGCGATCGAAGAGTTGGCAATTAAAAGCCCTATTATCCACGCACCAAGAATCAACAAGCCGCCCATTTTCCCCGAAGCTTGTGTCGTAGCGACGAATATGGCGATCTGGGTAGGTGTTTCTAATCCGATTCCGTGAAGTATCCCCACTCCTCGCGCCGCTGATGTATCCATTGATGAGCCTTCAACACTGATCTCATGCCGATGTCGATGGTGATGTGACCCAATATTTTCTTCCCCCAACTCCTGATTGCTTCCATGGTTGTGATCATGCACTTCCATCTTCTCCGTATGCAGGTGGGCGTGTTCGTGGTCGACCACTATGATTCGGCCCTTTGAGGATGTACGAACACGTTGTAGCCCGCGGAAAGCACCATCGCGAATAATCATCCAGCGACTCCGTAAACGGAAGTTCTCCCCCTGAACTACCACATTGACGAGTACCCAGAAGCCTAAAGCAATGAGAGAACCGCCAATCAGATACATCATTGTGGTATCGACTGAATTGGGAATAGTAAAATCTGCAAGAATGATTCCGATACCAAGGAGAACAACAACTGCTGCATGGCCAAATGCATATGCTGTCGCTAGAGAGAAAGCCTTTCTTCGGTTTTTTTCACTTGTCGCTATATCTGAAATGGCCGCGATATGGTCCCAATCAAACCCGTGTCGTATACCGAACCCAAAGGCAGAGATAAGAAGCGCAAAATCCATCTCTAAAAAGGTTCCAGCTACGAGAGAATGCGTCAAATTAACCCAAATTTCGCTCGGGCGGAAACTCTGCTCTTAGATGCGACGAAGTTCAAATGTTGGGCTACTGTTATCGCAATTGACCTTCGACGTATCCTGTCGCAATAAAAGGAGATGCTTTCACATGAAAGAAAATACCCCTTTAAAGAAAATTAGTTTCAGTGAACTCCCCATAGCGGAAGCTCACTGTGACGGACCATGCGGTGTCTATGATCCGGCATCGGCAAGAATCGCAGCTGAAGCTGTTCGTTCGATGACGAAAAAAATTCTTGATTTAACTCCGCCAGAGCCCGGAGATGCTCAGGCTGTTGCCGGCTATCTCAACACCGTTGGCCGCTATGTCACTATCAAAGAAGAACAGGCCGAATTGGCAAAACATGAATTGTTGGTGCTTTGGACCGATTACTTCAAGCCTGCCCATCTCGAAGCCTATCCAGATCTTCACGAAGTTTTTTGGAATGCAGCCAAAGCATGTTCTGAGTGCAAACAGCACGTCTCCAACGATGCAGCAGACCAACTGATGGCTGCGGTTGAGAAGGTTCATAACATGTTCTGGGAAAGTAAAGGCCGAGAGGTCACATACTACGAAGCAAGTTGAAACTTTCGTTCCGACGGGAAATAATTGCTTGGTTCACCGGCCGCCGTAGGCGCTTCCGCGTCCAAGGGAAAAGCATGGAACCTGTAATAGGTGACGCAGATGTCGTACTTCTTGACTGTGAGGGCCGTTTTGAAGTTGGGGATATTGTCGTTGGCCGCCACCCATACAAAAAAACACGCATTATCAAATATGTCGCAGATATCGATACCGCTGGGTATGTAGAGCTGCGGAGCCCGGGAGGAACTGATAGTCGCCAGTTCGGGCGAACTCATTCGAATCAAATCATTGGTCGAGCAACAATAAATCTGACGAAAAGGAAGATCCTTCTGCGCCAGAATCAGGCGTTTTAAACGAGGTCCTCGAAGAGCACTAGCCACTGCACAGATAGTTCAGATACCACATCGCTTGCTGCCTTGTTCACTATTACGGAAACGCCGGCGCAGTGTGCCCCAGCATTGGTTATTGTTGTAATAACAGCACGGGCGGTATTTCCTGTCGTGATCCAGTCATCAACCACTAAAACGATATCGGAACTGTCGAGATCGAAGGAACGGCCATAAAAAAGTTGTTTTTCCCCTGTCCACGTAGCGGCAGATTCAGTTTGTATGTCCGCGCCGGGGTGATTACGTCCATCTTTTCTGATAAGAACAAGGCCTGCCCCAAGTTCTCTAGCGACTAACGCGCCCAATACGGGACCCCGTGCTTCGGGAGAAACAACTTTCGTCACCCCAAGATCTTGAAATCCTGCGGCCAAGGCAGAACCTAACTGACTAAGCATCGCCGGAGACCGGAATAAACCAGCAACGTCTGGATGCCCATTCACAGAAGGGAAAAACCCCTTCAGATTCTCGCGGAAGTGAATAAGCATCTCTGTATCCATGGTCGAAGCCTACAAACATTCCTTCTAGATGCCTTCTCCGAAAAGAAAGCAAGCCGAGAAAAGATGGATATCCCTTCCAAATAATTGGATAATTCTAAAGTTGGAGCAATCATGGATGTATGCAAAACATGAAGGCTTACATTGCCGGGCCGTTGTTTAATGAAGGGGAACGCTGGTGGGTTGAAGAATTAGAAAAGGCTGTCGCATCAATAGGATTCGAAACATTTCTTCCCCATAGGGACAACCCGCCGAAAACACCTGAGACAGTCCAAACTATCTTTGAAAATAACCGCAAGGGGATAGAACACGCTGATATTCTCATCGCAAACCTCAATGGGATTACAACTGACGATGGCACCGCTTGGGAACTTGGCTACGCCGCTGCCTTGAAGAAACCGTCGATCGGTATCTTCACTGACTGGCGGACTAGATTTGGAGGGGATGAAGTCGTGAACCTCATGATCGGCCGCTCCCTTGAAAATGTAGTCCATTCGCTCGATGAACTCGTTGGTGTTTTAACCAGTTGGAAGAAATCGTGACGTTAAGAAGGAAGATACATGGAACGACTTAACGCATTTGTTCAAAATTACCATTGGGGCGACACTTCGTTCATCGCTACTCTTCAAGGGCGTCAGGCGACAGAGAAACCCGAAGCAGAACTTTGGATTGGAACTCACCAAAAATCCCCAAGCATGATTCTGGGTACCCCGAATACTCTTGCAGAGACGATTAACTCCGACCCTGAACAGACACTCGGGGTTCATGTCCATCAAACCTTTGGGGAGCTCCCATACCTTTTAAAAATATTGGCTATCAACACTCCACTTTCCCTGCAGGTTCACCCGACCGCCGCACAAGCTCAAGCAGGATTTAACCAGGAAAACACTAATCAGATACCCTTGACAAGCCCGAACCGCATATTTACGACCGCGGATGAGAAATCAGAAATTGTCTGCGCCCTCACACCCTTTGAAGCCGTATTTGGTTTTCGAAGACTAAGCGAAAGCATGTCGAGAATTTCCCAAATTTCCCACCCCGATCTCGATGATTTCATAACTCAACTAAACCAGAGAGGAACAGATACGGAGCGACTTCGGGCAGTAGTCGGATGGCTGTTTGCGCAGCCTTCGGAAAAGATAAAGACACTCATACGGGCCGTCGAAGAAAACAGCCGACAAGTACCTGTCGGATCTTCACCTGAGCTCAAAAGTTTCGCCAAACTAGCAGCTGTCTACCCAGATGATCCGGTTGTTATGATCTGTCTCCTCCTCAACCATGTCACATTACAAGCCGGAGACGCTCTCTATGTTCCACCAGGAACCGTCCACGCATATTTGGGAGGATACGCTGTCGAAATCACATCAAATAGCGACAACGTTATCCGCGCTGGACTTACAACAAAGCCCGTCAACCCTGACAGTTTCTGTTCCATTGTTGACTTCACTCCTATTGATCCAAAAATCCAAACATCGGATAGTAGTCAAAAAGCGTATAACTCCTACGGGGCAGCTTTTTCTCTATCCAGGCTTGATCTCGATGGAGAATGGACAACGAGTCTCGATGGGCCAGAGATTCTCATATCGACTGAAGGACCGTTCACCATAACAAACTCACAACAAGAGTCGCTCCAAATCAACCAAGGAACACCAGTATGGGTGCCCTACTCAGATCTTCACTACACCCTTTCTGGTAAGGCTCTTGTCTTCCGGGGAGCAGTTA
>CAJWET010000068.1 GCA_913031515.1 uncultured Acidimicrobiaceae bacterium
ATCGTGGATCAGTGAACCAATCTGGGTGGCCCAACGCTGAGTACAGGCCTTTGATCTGAGAATCTGTAATCGCAAAATACACAATGTGGCCATCTCCTGTTTCTGTGATGTTCATCAGCTGGCTTAGGTGCGTCCCCGGAATCACATCATCGTCAAGAAGTGAATCTGCCATTCCTCCATCAGGCCATAGAAAGGAAATCGCGACGTCGATCATTGCAATATCTAGATGCTGACCGCCGGCTCCACGCTCACGCGCATATAAAGAAGCACTAACTGATAACGCAATCTCCCATGACACCGCCTTATCTATCAATGCAGTTCGCATTAAATCAGGGAGCGGGATTTCAGGATTTACTTGAAGGGAAACATAGCCACACATCGCTTGCAATACCGGATCAAAAACAGCCCGACCGGCATATGGTCCGTCTTGACCATACCCAGAGAGAGAAACGTATATGACATCCTTATTCACGGATTGAATTGTTCGATACCCTAGCCCTAATTCGCTTATCTTTCCGGGGCGCATCGCTTGTAATACAACATCTGCTTGGGAAGCCAATCGCAGTGCTATCGCTTGTCCGTCTTTTTCTTTTAGGTTGATTTGTATAGATCTTTTCCCTCTGTTGCAATTCAAAACAGCGCTATTCATTTCGCCTTTTGAAAATCCTGAACTCCGTGTTATATCTCCTATCCCAGGGTATTCAACCTTGATAACTTCAGCGCCTAGCTCAGCTAGAAGCATGCTGGCAACTGGTCCTGCCACTACTTGCGTAAAATCAAGGACCTTGATCCCCGTTAATGGACCGGCAGCCATCACAACAATGCCTGATATACAACGGATTTTAACTCCCGGCGTATCGGATAGTAGCTAGATGGCATAAATTGTGTCATGAAAATGCAGGAAACTTCTTCTAGGGGGTCGATCCAAAAACGTGTAGATGCTGCTCCTCCCCAGGCGAATTCACCTTGCGACCCTAATGCTGCGTTTGCAGCAGGGTCTACAAGTACAGAGAAACCAAGTCCGAATCCCATCCCCTCCATAGCAGTCTCAGTAAAAGTTGACTGGCCGAGGTCGTTGAGAGTCGCTCCACCAGGCAAATGATTCAATGTCATGAAGTCAAGGGTGTGGCGTCCGATGATCCGCTCGCCATTAAGTTCTCCGCCGTTAAGTAGCATGTTGGCAAAGCACTGGTAGTCGTCAGTTGTGGAGATCATACCCCCTCCACCGGAAAGAAAGACTTGAGGTTCGAGGTATGGACTATCTTCGGCCGCATCGATCCTTGTCAATGGGCCTTTTGGAGTAATTGCGTAGTTAGAAGTGAACCGTCCATAATTGGCTTTCTCAACATGGAATCCAGTATCAACCATTCCAAGTGGATCGGTAATGTTCTCACGCAAATAGTTATCGAGACTTTGCCCGCTAATGACTTCGATTAACCGACCACACACATCAGTTGACATTGAATAGTTCCAAGCTGTTCCCGGGTCGAACAATAACGGTAGTTCACCCAGCCGATTTACGATCTCTTCAAGTGTGGAGTTAGATCCTTCCACGGCTCCACCCAATTTCCCATGGCGGTACATTTTGTCAAGGTTGTTTGAATAGTGAAACCCGTATGTGAGTCCGGAAGTGTGAAGAAGTAAATCTCGAATGGTCAGTGCTGTCTGGGCAGGTCGCGTAATCGGTTTGTGGATCGGCCCACCAACCAAGACCTCTGGGTTAGAGAAACTTGGGATGTATTTCTCAACTGGGTCTTCGAGAATAAAGTCACCTTTCTCGTAGAGTTGCATGAGTCCTATGGAAGTAATTGGCTTCGTCATAGAGTAGATCCGGAAGATCGCATCTTCTCGAAGTTCAGTTCCATTTTCGATATCGGCTGCTCCAGCTGTGTATCGCAAGGCAACATTTCCTTGGTGCGCTATCTGCACTTGTGCACAAGGGAACTTTCCGTCGTCTACATATCTGTCGCATAGTTGAACCACTCTTTGTAGGCGCCCCTCATCAAACCCAAGACTCATCCTTTCCTCCTCTTACTTAGTTTTTATTTAGATATGAGCTTAGACCCGCGCATACCCTAGTTCTAAATGGCAAACTATTAATATATGGAAACGCAAGGCGAACCGCCTATCAAAAAATCGAATTTCATAATTGATCTGGTTGAGGCAGACCTAGATTCGAATCGATATGATGGTCGCGTTCAAACTCGATTTCCACCTGAACCAAACGGATTTCTCCATGTGGGTCACGCAAAAGCTATCTGCTTGAATTCTAGCATCGCTAATGATTACTCCGGAGTATTCAATCTACGATACGACGACACCAATCCAGTAACAGAAAGTACAGAATTCGTCGCTTCCATAAAGGATGACCTCCAATGGCTACTAGGCGAAGAACTTAAAACAGTCCCGCTTCACACCTCTGACTATTTCAAACAACTATACCTTTGGGCTGAAGACCTCATTATGAAAGGGAAGGCGTACGTTGATGACCAAGACGTCAAGACAATTTCAAAGCAACGCGGCGGCTTTCAAGAAACTGGACTAAACAGCCCCTACCGGGACCGGGGCACCGAAGAGAACCTCCATCTCTTTCGGGAAATGCGGGCAGGGAAATTCTATGAAGGCGAATGTGTTCTGCGAGCAAAAATTGACATGGGTCATGACAACATGAACATGAGAGACCCAATCATGTACAGAGTAAAGACTGAAGAGCATTTCCGGACCGGGAAAGAGTGGAACATCTACCCAACTTATGATTGGGCGCATGGACAATCAGATGCGATTGAAAAAGTTACTCATTCACTTTGTTCTCTTGAATTCGAATCGCATCGAGAACTCTACAACTGGTTTCTGGATCAGCTTGAGATTACTGGGAATCAACGACCTTACCAAACTGAATTTGCAAGATTGAATTTTACTTATACGGTGCTATCTAAACGCCTCTTAAAGTACCTCGTTGAAGACAAGATAGTTGATGGCTGGGATGACCCCCGAATGCCAACGCTGCGCGGTTTCCGGAAACGAGGATACCCTGCGGTAGCTGTTCGTAATTTTTGTGAGCACATAGGAGTAGCGAAAACTAATGGGACACATGAGATTGAGTTGCTCGAATCTTTCATAAGAAACAACTTGAATCAGAATGCTGAACGCAGAATGGCTGTATTGAACCCACTCAAAGTCACTATTACTAACTGGCCGGAAGGACATGTTGACATGCGCCAAGCAATCAACAACCCAGAAGATGAGTCTGCTGGAACTCGTGAAATTCCTTTCACTGGTTCTCTCTATATCGAGAGAGAGGACTTCATGGAAAATCCAGAACCCAAATACTACCGTTTAGCTCCGGGTCGCGAAGTACGGCTTCGTTACGGGTACTTCATTACCTGCAACAAAATTGTTAAGGACAAAGAGGGAAATGTAACTGAACTTCTTTGCTCCTACGACCCTGAAACCAGTGGAGGTAAGGCACCAGACGGCCGGAAAGTTAAAGCTACGATCCATTGGGTATCTGCGGAACACGCTTTAGAGGGTTCCGCCGTGCTTTATGATCGCTTATTCTCCACTGAGCATCCAGGGGCAGAAACCGGAGAACCGTTAGATGACATTAATCCGAATTCAAAAACTCTGCGTGAATGCATTAAGCTTGAGCCTTCCATAGGTGATTTAACTCGTGGGTCAGTAGTTCAGTTTGAGAGGCTTGGATATTTTCACCCAGATGAAGAAATTCCTCTTCTCTTCCACAGAACAGTTGGACTACGTGATGAGTGGGCGAATATCGTCAAACGGCGCTGAAGAACTTAATTATTTTTCACTCTTTCTTGGGGAGCTCTCACTCTCCCATCACCGTGGGCAAATAATACATCGTTGTACCCCTGCCTCTCTGGCAGAATCTTTTGATACTCGGGAATGTGAAAACTTACATAGACAGTTCTTCGGTAGCTTGTTGCCCCTGTAGGTGGAGGGGCTATGTGCAGCGTATGGCCATAATGTAAAGTCACATCGCCCGGATTAGCTTCGATAGAAATTACTGAGAGGGAGTCATTCGCGTAGTCGGCTCCACCGGCAAAATTATTTGAACCTGGCAAGAACTTTAATTGCCCAGACCCTGATGAAGCATGATCCAATTGGATCCCCATATTCAAACCGGGACAAAGGAGAGGATGGCCTCCCATGCCGCAGTCTCTGTGCCAAGGTAAATCTGACAACCCTTCCATAATTTCTGGGACTTTTATTACGACTGCTATACCATCTCCATGGTCAGGAACTGGTACTAAGGGTATTTGTGATAGTTTTGCGAGTTCACGCAACCTTGGATCATAAGGAAGACCAGAGAATAACTCCGAATCGTCATTTAGATACGTCACCCTACAGCACTGCTCTTCACCTCGAACATCAGTTGCCCACCATGACCGCTTATCTTCCGGTGTTGCAGCTTGTCTTCTCTCTTCAACCTCCACTCTCATTTTTTCTATTTCATCCTTATCAAAAACATCCCTGACAAGAATGAAACCTAAATGTGCTAGAGCAGTCGCCATCTCTTGAAAATCATCGGTTATTGAAAAAGAGTGCTTCTGGCTGTGTAACTCTTGCGCAGGAGACCATATTGGACGGTCATTGTATAGAGCTTGTAAAGCAGGCTCCCATTTGGCCAGATGGTTAAAAATTCCCCGTTCAAGAATCACTCTTCCTTGGAGCACCAGACCCATAATTGACCATGCTTCGGTAACTAAATCAGACCAAGCATTGAGATCGGCCGAGAGCAACAGAGAAGCCCCCTCGGTACCCTCCTCGATACTGATCTTTCCTTCCTCAGCTCGAAACGTCCATGCATGTTCGTTATCCAATCGGATTCCGACTGATCGTCCATCCCCAACTAGTTCAGCAGCCTCGATTCCTCGCTGGCCGCTTGCTCGTTGAACAACTTTCCCAGAATAAAACTCTTTGAAATTAACAACGCCGAAGTATGCAGTCAAGGTCTCCATCTGAAGGGATTATAGCTGACGGATTTCTGGTTCTGAAATGCTTTCTCGTATGCTGCCCACCATTAGAAGGTTAGAAGAATTTAAAATTCTATTTATTCCCATTCCGCTCGGATATGTTTTGGGATGGGGCGAATACGAGGGTACCAGGGAGACCGAAGAGCTTCTCCAGGGTTCAAAGAAAGTGAGAGTCCCGGTGTGAGCGGGACGGTTGGTCGAGTCGGCGGCCTTTTTGCATAGCGTATATCATCTCCATATAAGCGGATTGTAATAGCTCGCCGTCTACTATCTGGGCCTGTAGGGCCTCCTCCATGTAGAACACCAGGGTGTGCGAATATTACGTCCCCAGGCGTTATATCCCATGACCGTATGTCATACGACTGACGATCTGACTCTATGTCGGGAAGTTGTGGTAATTCATGGTCATAATGAGGAGCTGTAGGGTCGATTGAAACTTTTGATGGGCTAAAACCGTCATACATTGTCCCCTTATGGGAACCAGCAACATATTCTAAGCATTCCTCCTTGTTTAGCGGGTCAAGTGATATCCACGCCGAAGCGATTTGTTCTCCCTCTATCGGCCAATAGGGGGTGTCTTGATGCCAGGGAGTACGTTCAGAATTTCCTCCTTCCTTGATGAAAAATTCGTCGGAATAAAGCCACAGATTACTCGAAGCGACAATTTTCCCTATGAAATCCGAAATCGGAGAGTCATACACAAATCGGCGTATTTCCGGAATGACATCAAAATTTCTAATTGTCTCGATAAATTCACCCTCTTTACCTTCAAAGAATTTATGCATTGGCTGGGAACTATTGAGAACCCTTTCCAACCCAAGCTCAAGCAACAATAACCATTCAGGATGGAGAACGTTTTTTACCATGATGACTCCATCTTCCTGATACTTCGCTAAATCTGTGTTTTGAATGAGAGCCAGAGGATCTTCCAATGAACTTTCTACAGTTCCAGACAACTCAGATGATCTAAAGTTTCTTTCAGTTCTACTCATATCGCCCTTACAAACTCGTCCAGTTATCTGGTCCCATTATGTCACCCGGTAAGGGTCCTCCTTCATAAAGCTTTTCTTGGAATCGCCGCATACCGTTTAGCCAACGGTCTATATCCTCCGCCCTGTATTTCATATAGTCAATTACTTGCTGATGTGGGAGGACAAGAAACCGTTCATCATTGATTGCGGAAATACAATCTTGGGCAACTGAATCTGGTTCTAGAATCCCATCCGAGCTAGCAACCCCACCTTCTTCCCATTCAGCTTCTTCCCCAGCAACAGTGTCTGGACTATTAGCAATAATACCTGTGCGGACTGCTTGCGGGCAGAGAACTGAGACGCGTATACCCTGATGGTGGTGTGTAATCGCTAGCCATTGCGCTAACGAGACAGCTGCACCCTTTGTGACAGAGTATGCAAGCGATCCTATTTGGGTTAGAAGGCCCGCCGCTGATGCAGTGTTTAATAGATATCCTCCTCCATTTGCGATCATTTGCGGGAGAACTGCACGAGCTGCATAAACGTGAGCCATAACATGCACCTCCCACATTTGCGTGATTCTTTCATTTGTATCCTCTAAGCCAGCATTAGTGACATACCCTGCATTTGAGCAAAAAATATCGATTGGTCCGTACTGATCTTCTACGGAATCAACAAGTTGCATAATCTGCTCTTCTTCTGAAACATCAACTAGTTTGGCTGTTCCGTTAACCTCTTCGGCTATTGCCTGCGCGTTCTCATAGTTGATATCGCTCACAACAATGTGCCTAGCGCCAGCCTTCGCCATTGTTTTCGCCAAAGCAGCTCCAATACCTGAGCCGCCACCAGTTATTACTACAACTTTTTCCGCTAACTCCATTTTGCCTCTACCTTGAATTGGCGTAAATATCTAACTATCTCTACAGACACTCTATTAAATTAAAGCTAGTGCATACGTGGAGTTTGGGGAAAAATGTCTTACGATAGAAGTAACCCCTTGCGGGCCGTTGACGTTGTGCAATCCAATCGAGCTTGGTTTGCCTTCGGCCAATAAGTCGCTCGGAGCCTCGGCGGATTCTTGAGTTAAGAATCCAATTACTCTAAGGAGAATAGCCGTAACTACTAATACAGAAACAAATCCCGTATCCGCGTATGAGATTTCGCTAATAGCGCAAAAGCATTTGGATGGGGTGGGAACCCAAGACGAATTATCGCTCCTGCATGAGCATAAGAGTCTCTGGGTTGAAAATTTATTTAAATATCTTGACTTAACTGATAGGGCCATTGCCAAAGCCCGAAAGACCTACCGCGGGTCTGCGCGGCGTACTGTCCTCGAAGACTTAAACAATGAGGCAGACCGAATCGATACTGTCCTAACTGAACTTCTCGGCCCTACTCAAAAGCGCAACATTCCCCACGATTCGAATCAGCAACTCGACGGATTAACAAATCCTGTTCTACAACTTGCATGGAGCGATGGCCGACTAATTGCCTGGTCGGCTGGTTATAAATCAGCTCCGGAAAGTCATGAACTGATTATTGAGCGTCTTTCTACCCACGGGGCTAGTGCGATTGAATGGGGACCCGCCGACGATCTAAAACTGCCTGGCGAAATCTATGCCCCATGCGTTTCAGCCCCCATTGCTGCAACACTTGGATGGTTAGTATCACTTGGAGGAGTTCGAGATTCCGGCTTGGGTACAACTGCCATATGGATGGGCCTTGCGGCTAGCACGGCTGTTAAATTGGTCATTGAAGGAAAAATGTTTCCCCTTCTACATGAAGTTGGAGGCACTCACAATGATGATACGG
>CAJWET010000069.1 GCA_913031515.1 uncultured Acidimicrobiaceae bacterium
TTTCAATATTCCTGTTCGCAAGAAGCCTTCAAGGGATTGCAAACGCATTCATTACGCCTTTGCTATTAGCTGGCCTCGCCGAGTTAGTCCCACCGGAACGATTCGGAAGACAAGTCGGGATTTATTCAAGTTTCCAAGCCTTAGGAGTGGGACTGGCGCCAATCGTTGGAGGTGTGGCCGCTGATACATCGTGGCAGGCGGCTTTCTGGGGAACTGCGATTGTTTCATTCACCCTTTCACTTTTCCCACCAACTGGAGAGCCAAGGGACAGTACGGACCTTCCTTCCATGCGATCTCTATTCCAGGGTCGAATCCTACGGATCGGATTCGCTACGCTAGCGGCTGCCGCTGGTCCAATGGGGATAAGTATCCTCGTTGCCGTTGCCGCAAGGGATAAATTTAATGTTTCTGGGTCCGCGGCTGGGCTGATCCTCCTCGTTGGGGCAGTCTCCATGTTCCTCCTTGGACCGTTCTGGGGCAGAACTCTAGATAGATTCGGTTTTCGGAAGTCATCGCTCATGGCTGCGACTTCTTTGACGGTGTTTTCGGCGCTCCTCTTTTGTGCATCAAGTCCGTTGACGCTGGCTATTCTTTGGTTCTTTGCAGGGGGGATGGTTGGGTATATGGCTATCGTCCTTCAGGCCTTAGGTGCAACTGAAGTTCCCGATAACCGTGGAGGGACTCTGTCATTTGTACTTTCGTTTAGGTTCCTAGGAACTGGGCTCGTCCCTGTCTTATGGATACCAATTCTTGAACAATCATATGAAGCAGCGATTCTTGGGGCGTCAGCATTGGGGATAATAAGCATCTACTTGTTGGCGACAAATTGACCGGAGAGCGAATCTACAAATAGTTTTGTCTTTGAGGTGACTGTGGCTTTTTTTGAAAACGGTAATGCAAAAATTTTCTATGAACTTGAAGGAGAAGGCCCCCCGGTGCTCCTCCTCGCTCCCGGAGGGATGCGCTCTGCTAACGCTCTTTGGGAGAACATGCCTTGGAACCCTCGCGAATCCCTTATTCAAGAATTTGAATTGATTGGCATGGATCAACGTAATGCCGGAATGTCAGAAGCCCCGATCACCTCAACTGATGGTTGGAGTAATTACACAGCGGATCAACTAGCTCTTTTAGATCATCTGGGAATAGAGAAATGCCATGTGGTGGGCATGTGTATCGGCGGGCCTTTCATCGCAGGACTACTGAAAACTGCACCGGACCGTTTCCTCTCAGCCGTCATGCTTCAACCTGTGGGTATTGATGGGAACCAGCAGGCTTTCTATGACATGTTTGACAATTGGGCCAATGACTTCACTGATGGTCCAGCGCAGAAAGTACTAGAGGATTTTAGGGGCAACATGTGGGATGGAGATTTTTTGCTTACAGCCAGTGAAGAAGATGTTGAGCAATTTGCAAATCCTATCCTGCTACTCATGGGTGATGATCTTTACCATCCACAAACAACGTCGCGAAAGATTTCTCAACTAGCTCCTAATGTGACATTCGTAGAGCACTGGAAAAATCCAGAAACTTTGGAAAAAACTAATACAATTATTCAGTCATTCTTAGCCCAACACTCTTAGAGAGTTAGTTGATGGACCATCCTATAACCCGTTCAGCATGGTCGGTTTTAGTAATTTCAGTGATTGCTATGATTCTTTTACCAGCAGCATTAACAGGCACGACTATTGCTTTCCCAGAGATCGAACTGAATTTCGGATCTAATCGAGCCACATTATCTTGGATTCTTTCTGGTTATTCGATAACCACCGCTGCTTTTACATTACTGGGAGGACAGTTGTCAGACAGGCTCGGTTCCCGAGTTATGTTTATTCGAGGTGTTTTTCTTTTTTTCTTGGGTTCTGTTCTCTGTACACTTTCTCCCAATGTCGGTCTTCTAATCGCTGGCCGCACTATTCAAGGAGTAGGTGCAGCAATCTATGCTCCGGCATCCCTGGCAATGGTTTTAAGAAGGTTTCATAGGACTCACCATGCTTTGGCTATAGGTATTTGGGCTGCATCAGTACCCATAGGATCTGCGTTGTCACCGACGATTGCGTCATTCATTCTAGAAATCGCTGATTGGCGCTGGATGTTTGCAGTTCAAACAGTTGGAGCGATGAGCGTACTCTTCGCTATTGCGTTCTTTAAAGAGAAAGAGGGGAGTCGTGGTAGTTCCGTCCGAGGCCCAATGGACTATTGGGGGATACCCATTGGTACGGCTGCTATTGGTTTTCTTGCCTTGGGCATTGTCCAAGGCCCAAGGTGGGGTTGGATGAGTTGGGATACAATTCTTGCCTTTGCAGCATCACTGGTACTTTTTCCACTCTTCATGCATAGAAACAAGGACCAATCGATGCCTTTGGTAGATTTTACACTTTTTTCTATCCCGACATTTAGAACTGCAAACGTAGTTTCCTTGGGTGTTTCTTTGGTTGGTTCCTCCGTCTGGCTTTTATGGCCGATACATTTAGCGACTGTTTGGGAGTATTCTCAAATTCAAATCGGCCTCGCAATCACCCCAACCCCTCTATTAGCCGGACTCGTATCTATCGGAACTGGACGATGGGTTCAGACCTATGGCTATCGTGGAATACTTTCAGTCGGAACAGCACTGCTGGTTCTCGGAAATATTTGGCTTATTATTTTCTATGGATCTGAAGTCCACTATTGGGGAAGAATGTTTCCAGGCTTGGTGCTGTACGGGTTGGCAATGGGTCTAACTTTCGCTCCGTTGAACAGTGCAGCTCTTGCAGACGTTCCAGAGCAAGTCTATGGCAGGGCAAATGCTACTTTCCTCACAGGTAGGGCAATGTGTTCAGCAATAGGAATTGCAATACTTGTTGCGATAATCGGAGACTCTGTAGGTCTTGACGCGCTACCCGCCTTCCGGAATGCATTTATTTTCCTAGCAGGGGTATCAGCAGGATCCTTTCTTCTGGTTTTGAGCATATGGCCGAGAACCCTCATAAATCCCAGAGAGAATAGTTAGGTGAGTTGGCCTGTAGGCGGGGTTCTGTCTAGGAATTCGTTTCCAAAGTTCCCTCGATGACCATCCATCTATGCGGTCCACCTGGGAACTGCCACCATTTCTGATGACTGGGATGAACTACCCATGTTCCACACTTGACCTTGCTCCGAGTGGAGGTTGCCTAGCCATCCGAATCACTTCGAATGCTGGTGCGCTCTTACCGCACCCTTTCACCCTTGCCTGTTCCATGTCGCCATGGCCATCGGCGGTTTACTCTCTGTTGCCCTAATCGACAGATCACTCCATCCTGACTCTCGCCAGCACTCTGCTCATAGGAGCCCCGACCTTCCTCAGCATGACTAGTCACGCTGCGGCCATCCGGCCAACTCACCATTTACCCAGTTTTACTTCAAAATACCAAAAGCACAACACTGAGGATCTTGACGTAAATTATTCTTTATTGGTGGAATGCTCTAAAGAATTTAAAATATTTCTTCTTCTGGGTATTCTTAACGGCCGACAGGTGCTATTTTCCTATGTATAACATTTGTGGTTCACACAGAGACACACCACACCTATGAGATTTGGAGAATTTCTTATGACTGCACCAGAAGACTTAACGGTTGCGAATTTTGGGCCTTTGCTCTCACTTGTTGGAACATGGGAAGGGCATGGGGGTGTTGACTTCTCCTACCATCACGAAGAAAGAGAAGTTGGTGACACCAGTTATTTTGAGCGAGTAACGTTTTCGACTTTCGGACCAGTTGACAATGGTGATCAGCACCTGTACGGCTTGGACTATCGTATGGCAGCGTGGCGTTCTGATGAACTTGACCAAGATCCATTCCACACTGAAATTGGATACTGGCTTTATGATCCCGATGCAAAGCAGATAATGCGGTGTTTTATAGTTCCTAGAGGGACAGTTGTTCTTGCAGGTGGGGAGTGCGAAGCCGACGCTACTTCCTTTGATATGTCTGCAGAACTCGGTTCAACAACGTATGGCATTCTCCAAAATAAGTACCTTGTTGACAACGCTTCAACAGTTGAATATACGCTGAGTGTCAATATCGGAGATGATGAATGGTCGTACGAAGAAGACTCAGTTCTGCAGATGGCTGTGCAAGATGAGTTACTTCATCACACGGACCGAAATACTCTAAAGCGAGTTGAAGACTAACTCTCTCTTATTGTAGAGACAACAAATTTAATTAAAGCATCGTTAATTGCTTGGACTTCTTGAACATCATTGCGATACTTAATAGATGCCGAATGAAAAATTCGAAAAATGGCCCATAGTCCTTCGTGACCTTTCTGAAGGCCGCGACTTGGATGCCGAAACGGCTGAATCCGTACTTGGAGCAGTTCTTCGAGGAGAGGCGACAGATGCTCAACTTGCTGCATTCGTTGTAGCTCTTAGGCAAAAGGGAGAAAGTCTGGAGGAACTCACCGGATTGGTTCGCGCTATGCGTTCTGCATGTATTCCCATTGAGTGTCCTCCGGAGACCATCGACTTAGTGGGTGCTGGAGGTTCTCCTTTAGGCCAAAAAGCAGCATTGAACGTTTCGACTATCGCTTCCTTCGTTGCTGCTGGTGCCGGAGCAAAGGTTTGCAAGCATGGCAATAGGAAGGCATCATCTACCTCAGGGTCATTCGACCTTCTTGAAGAACTCTCGATCATTGGAGAATTGACATCGGATCAAGTTTCTAGATGTGTAGAGGAAGTAGGGGTTGGCTTTGCCTATGCACGTTCTTTTCATCCAGCGATGCGTTTCGCAGGCAAAGTACGAGCTGAACTAGGAATACCTACAGTCTTTAATCTTTTAGGACCACTTTCTCACCCAGCATCTGTTAAAAGGCAAGTGATTGGGATCCCGATTGAGACAATCGGTAGGCGCATAGCCGATGTCCTTCAAGTAACGGGTACAGAATTTGCGATGGTGGTTACCGGAGATGGTGGCCTTGATGAATTATCTATCACAGGCTCGAACACGATTCATACTGTTACCCCTGAGGATATTACCACCTCACAAATTGTTCCAGAAGATGTCGGTATTGAGAGGGCAACTGAAGAAGAAATCTTTGGTGGCGATGCGAAAGAAAATGCCAAAATCACATTTAGAGTGCTTGAAGGTGAAAAGAGCCCCAAACGAGAGATCATCTCACTAAATGCTGCCGCTGGACTTTTAGTAGCTGGGATTGCAGAAAATCTTGTAGAGGGACTGGAGAGAGCATATGTCTCTATTGATTCAGGAGCCGCATTCGAGTGCCTGAAGAGCCTCCAATCTCTAACAAAGGACATGGACGAACATGGCTAGTTCGATGCGATACAAGTGCACGGCGTGTGGAAATCTAACACGCTTTGATGTTGTGCGATTTCAACGGGTACGAGAATTTCATCATTTTACTACTGGAGGAGATCTTGTAGTTGAAGATCAAGAAATGCTCGAAGAAACTGTTGAATCTGTTGCATGCAGATGGTGCGAAAGCAGTCAGGATGTAATAGAAAAATAGAATAGAGGGCCTTCATTAGCAAGATCAGAGTTTGTCACACCCTGTACGTAATCTCTGAGTATGGAAAAGAATCACTTATCTATTGATTGTGGAACATGTGAAATGCTTGACACGGTGACATGTCTGGATTGCGTTGTAACGTATATCTGTGGACGAGAACCCAACGAAGCGATAATTATTAGTATGGACGAATGGCGCTCTATACGTTCTTTGAATGCAGTCGGGCTATTGCCAGAGTTGCAGCACAAACAACTCAAAAACTCCGTGGGTTAATGCTGTAAACATATAAAGATATCTGCGACTATTAAAACATGACTCATTCCCTTTCAACGTCAGAACTTAGCGAAGCAGGGATAAAGCATGGACTTGATTCAATTGGATTTGCCAAAGCGGAAGTCTTCACCTCCACAAAAGAGTATCTTATAGAACGGAAACAGGAGGGGTTGCATGGCGGTATGCAATTTACATACCGCAATCCTGAACGCTCAACGGATCCATCAAAAACTCTCAAAGATGCCCAAACATTAATAGTGGGTGCGAAGTCGTATTGGCGTAGGCAGTCAAATCTAAGTAAGCCAATTGAACCTTTAGGAAGAGTAGCCTTGTATGCCCAAGAAGACCATTATGACCAGCTCCGTAGTGGCTTAGAAGCGATCGCTAAATTGTTAGAACAGCATGGATACCGTGCACGTATTCTCATAGACGATAATGCGCTTGTTGATCGTGAAGCCGCATATCGAGCTGGAATAGGCTGGTATGGGAAAAACACAAATATTTTACTCCCTAAACGGGGAAGTTGGTTTGTCCTCGGATCAGTTGTTACAAATGCAAAGCTTGCCCCTCATTCCCCACACGAAGGTAGTTGTGGAACATGTGAACAATGTATTCCAGCTTGTCCGACTCAGGCTATTTCTTCCCCTGGGATATTAGATGCTAAGAAATGCCTGGCTTGGCTACTCCAGTCCGAGGGGCAGTTCCCAATAGAATTCCGAGAGGCGTTAGGGAATAGAATCTACGGGTGTGATGATTGCCAGACGGCTTGCCCAGTGAACCGAAGAGAAGAACGAATCAACGACAACTTTTCTTCAAATGGTCTTGGAGCGACTGTTTTGATCTATGAAATATTGGAGATGGGGGACCATGACCTTCTGGAAAAATTTGGGAAATGGTACATCCCTAGAAGAGACCCCAGATATTTGCGAAGGAACGCTTTGGTAGTTCTAGGGAACACAACTAATCCACCGAGCAGAAAAACAAGAGAAGTTTTACTGCGTTGGCTCCAGAGCGGTGACGACATGGTCCGGAGTCATGCAGTTTGGGCAGCGAAACGCCTCAAACTGACAGAGCTATTAGAAGAGTTACTTGATGACCCATCGCCCCTAGTTCAAGAAGAACTAGAACGAGAAGTCACCCCAAATTAAAAAATGTATGTTGAGCAAATATGAGAAATCAAAGGCATTCTTGATACGTGCGACACTTATTAGTCACCAATGATTATCCACCTAAAGTCGGAGGCATACAATCCTATCTGTGGGAAATCTATCGAAGGTTGCCTCAGGACCAGATAGTAGTATTTACTACCCCACATTCGGAATCAAAATCGTTTGACCAAGCCCAAACACACAAAATTCTACGGAGTAAACAGCGAATCCTACTCCCAAGCAGCAGAATGTCGAAACATATTCTGTCTATAGCAGAAGCAGAAAAAATTGACTTTATTATGTATGACCCAGCAGTCCCTATTGGGATCATAGGTCCCAAAATACCAGTGCCTTATGGGGTGATTCTTCATGGTGCTGAAGTCACTATTCCTGGGAGAATTCCAGTAGCTCGTTCATTGATTGCCAATGTTCTTCGGAACGCAAATGTTGTTATAACAGCGGGTGACTATTCCACACAAGAAGCTATTCGAGCTGCGAAACAAAACCTTCCCATCTCTGTAATCCCCCCGGGCGTCGATGTAGACAGATTTCAGCCGCTTAACGATAGAGAACGTATGCAAGCACGAAGTGAGTATGGGTTCGAGCGAGATGATGAAGTTATCTTGACATTGAGTCGTTTAGTGCCAAGAAAGGGCGTCGATGTACTTATCGATGCTGTTGCAAAATTAGCAAAAACTCGACCACGAATCCACCTTCTTATAGCTGGAACTGGACGAGATAAAGACCGTCTTGTGAATCAGGCGAAATTAACAAGAGCCCCAGTAACATTTCTTGATTATGTTCCGGAAAGCGAAGTACCGAAACTT